>JBKPBJ010000347.1:0-2055 GCA_046726875.1 Verrucomicrobiota bacterium | reverse complement strand
AGTTCCCAAAAATCCCTTATAGAACCCCGGAGCTTGCCCGGCCGAAGTCGCGGGGGCGACCTGTGCTCCCCCGCGAATTACGACGGCGAACAATGCGAACAGGAACAACTGTCTTGAAATGATCCTCATCGACAAGGCTCCTATGTCGCAACGCGTGTTATCGCCCATTTAGAGCATTGCGGATTGCGCCACTTATCTGTTGGAGCGCGGCTTGGGTGCTCGGTACCTTTCTGATCGCATTAAGAAGTACGAAGTCGTGGATCGTCCCATCGTAACGAATGGCTGTTACCGCCACGCCAGCTTGCTTGAGCTTGCGCGCATAGGCTTCACCTTCGTCGCGAAGAGGATCATTCTCGGCGGTGATGACGAGGGCAGGCGGTAGGCCGCTTAACTCTTCGTCGCTGGCTCGAAGCGGCGAGACATACGGGTTGTTGCGTGTCTTCTCGTCAGGAGCGTACCTATCCCATCCGTACTTCATAAACGCCCGTGGCAGAAAACGGCCGGTCGAAAACTCGTGATAAGAATCGGTGTCGACGCTCGCATCGGTCGCGGGGATCAAGAGCACTTGGTAAGCGATCTCCGGGCCATTCCGGTCCTTAGCCATAAGCGTCAGCGCTGCGGTCATATTTCCACCAA
Source organism: Verrucomicrobiota bacterium (assembly GCA_046726875.1). GTDB lineage: Bacteria > Verrucomicrobiota > Verrucomicrobiia > Chthoniobacterales > UBA10450 > Udaeobacter. The sequence continues at coordinate 1,419 of JBKPBJ010000347.1, read as the reverse complement.
CCGAATTGCCCGCGATCGCAATGCGGGTGCCATCAGCACCGAACTCGCCAGCATGTGCGGCGATCCACTCTAACGCTGCGTAGCTTTCCTCCAACGGAGTCGGGAATTTCCCGTCGGGGAGGGGCGTGTATTCGACAAAAACGCCGATCTGGCCCGAGCCGACAACGAGGTCGCGCAACAATCGCTGATGGTTTTGGAAATTGCCGACAATCCAGACTCCACCATGAATAAAAAGCAGAACGCCCGGCGTACCCTTCACCTCCTGCGGCGTCATGATATAGAGGTTAACTGTACGTCCGTCCTGCGTGATGGTCTTCTCAATGGTACTAACGCCGGACATGTCGACTCGCGTCTTGTTCTGCAGCCCGGTGAGGATCTCTTGTGGCTTAGGCTGGGGCAGTTCCCAGAACGGGCTGCTGTCCTTGTTTAACTCAGCCAGGAAAGATCTGATTTGCGGATCGATTCGAGGATCTGTCGCTGCATTCGGGGTCGCTGCGGTTGCGTAGTTCAGTTGGGTCATAACGATAATTACTCCTGTTAGATATGTGGTTAGTGAAATGCGTCCTAGGTAAGTGTGTCTTGAGTCCGCCCAATTGCGGCGGCGCGACGTGATTGTCGGCGCAGAAAAAGGGTGGTCATCGACGATTGTGTTAGTAGTCATTTGATTTTATTCGTTTGGTTGTTGCTATTCCTTCAGGATTTTAGAGACGAACAGTTCAAGAAATTTGAAATTTCTTCGAAAACGCGATGTGCGCGCTTCGCTCGCTGACAGCGAGACGGGCTGTTATTAATTACGGCTGGCTGGGAGCGAGCCGCTTAACGAGCGCTTGGAAACGTGGGTCGTTTCGGAGTGGATCCCAGAGTGGATTTAGCTGAAAATCGCCATACGTCGGTTGAGCTGGCATGTTCCTCCCTGCTGGCCGGTTAATTAGTGGTTCGAGAATGGTAAGCGCGCGCTCGGACTGGCCGGTCCATGCATACACCACTGCCAGATTGCAGTCGCCAATTGGGGCATCCGTCGCAGAGTTTTTCATCAGTTCGCGCGCACGGGTTGCCTCGGCGACTGCTTCTTCTCGCCGCCCTAAACCCGCGTCAATCAGCGCGAGTAAACTTAGCATGCGGCCATTGCCCGGTTCGGCCAGCACAGTATTCTCGACATCGGCACGCGTCGAAGCAAAGGCCGCCTTCGCTCCAGAATCATTTTGACGAATCTGCTCGGCCAACGCCTCGAACCACGCTTTAGGATAGGCAAAGCCGCTGTTAGTGATTTTACTCAAGTCCGTTGCCTGTAAGATGCGCCGGATCTGTTCGGCATCGCGATCGCAGTAAGCAAGGGTAAGTGCGACGAGAACCTTATCATGCTCCGTGAGATCATTTGCTGCGGCGCGCTCGACCGCGGCAGAACGTAAAGCACGCGTG
>JBKPBJ010000346.1:0-2314 GCA_046726875.1 Verrucomicrobiota bacterium | reverse complement strand
GCCATGATGAAATTGTCTGATGATCACAGAGCAGTCGTCACCATGTTCCATATCCAGGGAATGCCCCACGCGGAAATCAGTAAAATCTTGCGCGTTTCGGAAGGAACGGTACGTTCGAGGCTCTTTTACGCGAACCGGCAGCTGCAAAATTACCTCGACGAATTTCGGAAAAATCCTGTTTCGTAACCAGCGCAAAACAATGGACGAGTTTAACGATAGCGAAATCGCGAGGCTGCTTCGATTGAAGCGGTATGAGAAACCGCCAGCCGGTTATTTCGAAAATTTCCTCCACGAATTCCATCGCCGGCAACGCGACGAATTGCTGCGTCAGCCGCTTTGGCGCATTTGCCTGGAGCGCGCTCACAATTTCATGTTGCAGCTGGATATGGGATCGCTCGCGTCGTATCCCACTGCTGTTGCCGCATTGCTCGTTTGCGCAGCTATCTTCTCGTTAAAGGTTTATCAGCAACCCGAGACGGCTCGCGTCGCTACCCAGAGTCCGCTAACCTTATCGGTACCGGTGAATGCCGAACAAGAATGGAACCTTGCATCTCCGGTCGCCACGCAGATTTTCAGGACGCAGCCGGTTCGCAGTTTTCGTGAAGGCGCCCAAACTCACCGAGCCGCCCCGCCACGCTACGTGCTCGATAGCGTCCCCGTGAGTTATGAGCCCACTTTCAGGTTTTAACCACCGCGCGATCGCATTCGCGTGGGCGTTCTGTTCAGGCGCCGGGTTGTTGTTTGCCCAGGAGCAATCCGCTACAGCGATCAGCCATCAGGTCAGGGACATTTTCGAGCGGGCCGCCAAAGCCGTGGTCAAGATCCACGGCGTTGACGAGCACAGCGAGATTTGCGGCACCGGATTTTTCGTCGATCCCACGGGAACGCTCTACACGGCATACACGGTCGGAGGCGAAGCGGGCAATTTCACCATCGAATTCGATGGCAAGAAATACCCGGCGCGCCAACTCGTGGCAGACATCCGCAGCGGGACGGCGATCCTAAAGGTAGATGAGACCACGCCGGCTTTGCCGATTGGTAAATCGGAGGAACTGGAGCTGGCGACTCCTGTCATATCGATCGGTTATCCCCTGGACTTACCCAAGACACCCAACTTCGGGATGATCGCAGGCTTCGATCGGAAATGTCTCGGCCGCTATTTTTCCACCATCCACTTACGCGTGAACGCTCCGACCCAGCGCGGCGAGGCTGGCGCGCCGCTGTTGAACATGAAAGGTGAAGCGGTTGGGATCATCGTTAGCGGTCTGGAAAATAATTCCGCCTGTTACGCCGTGCCGATCGAAGCCGCAGAGAAAATTCGCACTGATTTTGTTCGTTTCGGTGAGGCTCGACACGGCTGGATCGGCGTCAACAATGTTTCGCCCGGATCTCAACAAGTTGACGGCTCGCGAGCGATGGTAACGCAGGTCGCGGAGGACGCACCGGCGGCACGCTCGGGGCTTAAGGAAGGCGACGTGCTGCTTCAGGTGGGCAAGAAAAAGATAAGCGATCCCGAGGATGTTTTTGATGCCTCGTTCTACATCACTGCTGGTGACGTCGTCCCGATCACCGTGATGCGCGGAAATCAAAAAATGACTTTCCAGGTGCAAGCGACAATGCATCCGGCCAGCAAAACCGGCATGTTGCTGGCTTCTCCGGGCACAATCCCCGGCGTCATTCCGATGTCGCTCGAGGAAGACGCGTCGCCCTCGCCGTAGGTAGCACACGGCCTGCCGTGGTTGTGTAGTCGAAACGCTAAAGTGCGGTCACACCATTTTCCGAAACTCGGCTTCGTCGATGATTTTCACGCCGAGTTCCTTCGCCTTATCGAATTTGCTGCCAGGCTCAGCGCCGGCGAGGACGTAATCGGTTTTCCTGCTGACACTGCCGGTGACACGTCCGCCGAGCGCCTCGATTCTTTCCGTTGCTTCCTCGCACATCATTGACGGCAGCGTCCCAGTCACTGGTCGAAAAAAACAAATTCATAACGGCGAAGGACACAGATTACGTCGTGGGCGTTGCAGACGGGAAAACGCCGGCTCAAGAGAGTGTGACTTTCACGAGCTTTGCGCCACTGCGCAACTCGACTGGGTTGGGCTCGAACCAAAGCACCAGCGCTTCTTTTGCGTTGGCAATTGCTTCCTCTTCGGTGTCGCCGGCGGAACCGCAGCCTGGAAGTTCGGGAAAGATCGCGGACCATCGCTTCGTCTTGGGATCAAATTCAACCAGCAACCGGAGTTTCATGCATTAAAACAATACCGGGCACCTCTAGCATGAGCAAGGTACCAAGCCAACGACGTGGGCGCGAAAATCC
>JBKPBJ010000345.1:0-4728 GCA_046726875.1 Verrucomicrobiota bacterium | reverse complement strand
CCCGCGGAGCACTTTATCGCCGTTGTGTTTGGTCGGCCAAATTTTATCGAGGCAGCGTTTGCCCGTTTTAAGCTGGTGAATGGCGTTGGCTGCTCGATTGTTTATTCGCATCGCATTTACGGCGAGAAAGTCGGCGACCAAATGAGTAAGTGGCTAAACAATAACGGTCCGAAAACCGAAAAGATGCTGATGGAATGGAACAATGTTCCGTCACCAACTTCACTTAGTGATTTGCCGCGCAAACAAGTTCACGTCGACAGCGTCAAGGGTTCAGGTTCCTAAGCGGTTCCAGAGATGTTGTTGTAGCCACCGGCCTGTGGCCGGTCCAGTCTTCGCGGTGCATGTCGCGTCTCGTCGACGGCCCACAGGGCCGTGGCTACAGCCCTGACTCGCAAAAAAACGAGTTAACCATAGCGACGCTCACAGTTGAGCTGTTGAGCAACTGAAGAGTTGAGCGAAGGTTCGCGACGGATGAAGGATCTTACTCAAGGTTCAGTCACCAAACATCTGCTGCATATGTCGGCATTTTTGGCGGCGAGCATGCTGGTGCAGACCCTTTATTTGTTAGCTGACCTTTATTGGGTAGGACACCTTGGGAAGGAAGCGATTGCAGCGGTCGGTGTGGCTGGCAACATCACGATGGTTGTGCTGGCACTGACTCAAATGCTCGGCGTCGGAACCACCACGTTGATTTCCCAAGCCGCTGGAAGAAAGGATCAGGCGCACGCCGAACTCGTGTTCAATCAATCATTTGTCATGTCGATCGTGATTGTGTTCGCGCTCGGTGTAATCGGCTTCATTCTGCGTCCGGCGTATTGTGACTGGCTGAGCGCGGATGCCGCGACGGCGGAATTGGCAAAAGCGTACCTGCTTTGGTTTCTTCCGGGGCTGTTACTTCAGTTTCCTCTTGTCGCTCTGGGTGCAGCGCTGCGCGCCACTGGCATCATAAAACCGGCTGTGGGATTTCAGATGCTGAGTGTGTTTCTCAATATCGTGCTTGCACCGTTGCTGATTTTTGGAATCGGCCCGTGGCCGAAACTGGGCGTGACGGGCGCAGCGCTCGCGACGTTCATTTCGATTCTTATCGCCGATGTGTTGATGGTAGCTTATTTCGAAAAGAAATATCACTACGTGCGGTTCCGATTTCCGCTGTTCCGCCCGCAAACAAAAATCTGGAAACGCATGCTGGGGATCGGTGTCCCGGCAGGCGCGGAGTTTTTGCTGCTGTTCGTTTACATCATGCTCGTTTACGCAATCATCCGCGGCTTTGGGCCAGAGGCTCAGGCCGGTTTCGGAATCGGTGCGCGCGTGATGCAGGCGCTGTTTTTACCGGTCGTGGCGCTTAGCTTTGCTGTTGCGCCCATTGTGGGACAAAACTTTGGCGGCGGTCGCGCGGATCGCGTCCGGCATTCAGTCTATTCGGCGATCGGGATCGCGTCATTGATGATGCTGGTGCTCACGCTCATTGCATATCTCGCACCGGCGACGCTGATTCGAATTTTCTCACGTGACCCGCGAGTGATTGCCTTCGGCAGCGAATACCTGCGGATTGTGTCACTGAATTTCATATCGGCGGGAATTGTTTTCACTACTTCCAGCGTCTTTCAGGGAATCGGCAACACGCTGCCGCCACTGTTTAGTTCGTTGACGCGGCTGGTGCTTTTTGCGGTGCCGGCATTGATCATCTCACGAATGCCTGGGTTTGAGATCAGAGAAGTTTGGTACCTTTCGGTCGGGTCAATCATCCTTCAGATGTGCGCGAATCTTCTGCTTCTCCGGCACGAACTGCGGAAAAGGCTTCGATTCGGCGAACCGGAAAATTTCATTCCCGCTAGTGCCACTGCGTCGTAGTTCGAGGTTCTTTGTTAAACGCCAAAGCCGGTCTGTCATTTCAGCCTGGGGCGTCGCCTTGGGAAGTTTCATCGCCCGATAACAAAGCGCTGAAAGCGCGAATCAGTTCAGCACATGTTCTCGACAAGTGAATCGCGTTTTCAGCGCTGATCTTTTACCCTACACAAATCCTGGGGCGTTGCCACAGGCTCCCGATGAATACCGCGCCTTCGGCGCTAGAGTAAAGACAGTTCGCGTGTTTTCGCTTTTTAGTACGCTTTACTCTGGCCGTAATTGAGTGAGCAGTTGGGACGCAAGCAGGATGACAAGCGCGGCGACAGACAGCCACGCAAACCAATCGCCGCTTCGGGTGTAAAACGTTTCCTCGCGCCTGACGTTTACATTTCCACTGATCGAGACGAAGCGACCGGATGCCGTCGGCAGTTCCACCAGAATCCGCCCGCGATTGTCGGCAAGAGTCAGGAGTCCGTTGCGCGCTGAACGAGCGAGCGCGAAGCCGTTTTCGACCGCGCGCAGGACGGCCATGCGCGCGTGCAACCAGCGATCGACATTGAAATCCCACGCGGGCACCAGCAACAGGTTCGCGCCGTCGGCGGCATATTGGCGGCTGAGCTTCGGGAAATCCATGTCCTTGCAAATTTGCAATCCCCAGCGTCCGGAGGGCTGGTCGAGAAGAACTCGCGTATCGCCCGGTTTTTCGGGTTCGACACCTGGAATGAGATGATGCTTGTCGTAGTTCGCCTCCAGTTTTCCATCGCCAGAATAAAACCGAGACGAATTGAACGCGCCGGACGGCGTTTTTCGAACAATGCCTAAAACAATGGGTGCACGCGTGGCACTCGCAGCTGAAGAAAACAGCGCGTCCACTCGCGGGAGCGCGCTATCGCTGACACGCGCGACTTTTTCCGGGAGCACGACCGTATTTCTTCCAGTGGGCGTAACCCGGCGAATCTCATCAGCATATTTGCGCAACAATTCGAGAGCTTGCTCTTCAGAGCCTAGATAAATGTTCATCGGCACATCCTTCGCGATGAGTGTTACGGCAAGCGACTGACCCGAAGGATTCGATTGCAACCGCCATTCGCCGAAAGCGAACACCGCGCAAATGACGGTACCGACACCGATGACGAGCGCGCTGCGCTGCCATGCTTTTCCAACGCCGCTCAACAGTGCTCCGGTTGCGCCGGCAAACAGAAACACCATGAAGCTGATCCCCCAAAGCCCGGTGACTGAGGCGATCTGGATCAGGGGGAGACAATTCATTTGTGTGTAGGCGAGATTGCCGAATGTGCTGTGAGGCGAGGCCATCGCGTTGAAATGTTCGCAGGTGACCCAGTAAACAGGGAAAGCCAGCGCCGCGAGCAAGAGCGAGCCGCGTCGGAGGAAGCTGCGCACGAACAAAACCCCAACACCAAAAACGACAGCGGCAATAGCGAAAAAAACAATGATGATGCGCGGCGGCAGTTCGATCACATGCCGCAGATAATTCCATTGGTTCATTTCACCCAGAAGCCATGCGATCGAACCGAGCAGAAAAGCGGCGCCGCCGCGAAGGCGCGGCGCAATCGCGAGGACCGAAACGGGCGCCAACCAAAGCGTCCACCAAATCGGATGAAGCCCCGTGCCGAAATAGAAAAGTGCAGCCGAGGTAAGACCGGCGACGATAAGGAGAGGAATTCTGATGCCCGTTGGCAATTTTGGCCTCACTAATAGGCCGCCTCTCCGTAAACCACTTTGCCGCCGACGATCGTGGTTTGCACTTTCACGTTGCGAATGCCTTCCGGTTTCACGTCGAAGATGTTGTCGCTGAGAATAACCATGTCCGCGAGTTTGCCGGGTGTAATCGACCCCTTCTCGCATTCCTGAAACTCGGCGAATGCCGCACCTATCGTGTATGCTTCGATCGCCTCTGGCAGCGTGATTTTTTCCTCCGGAATCCAGCCGACTGGATTTTTCCCATCGAGCGTGGCGCGTGTGACGGCGGCGTAAAGCCCCAACATCGGATTGAGCGGAGCGACGGGCCAATCGGTTCCAAAGGCGAGTGTCACGCCGTGATCAAGGAAGCTGCGCCACGCGTAGCTATAGCGCGCTCGGGCATGCCCCAGACGCTTTTCCGCCCAGCGGCCGTCGTCAATTGCATGATAAGGCTGCATCGAAGCAATCACATGGAGCTTCGTAAAACGCTCCAAGTCTTTTTGCGCCATGTGCTGCGCGTGCTCGATCGCAAACCGCTGGTCATGATAGCCGTGTTCCTTTTCGATATCGCCGAAAATGTCGAGCATCATTGAGATCGCGCGGTCGCCGATGGCATGAACACGGGATTGTAATCCAGCAGCGTCCGCCTGCATTAACCGGTCGCGCATGGCGCTGGGCGGATGCATTTCATCGCTCAACAGTCCACGATTACCCGGATCATCGGAAAACGGTTCAAACATATAAGCGGTCCGCGAACCTAACGAGCCGTCGGCATAGCCTTTGACCGCCCCGAGTCGCAGATAACTCGAGCCCCATGCGTGACGAATGCCGACCTTCGCCTGGTCGCGCCAGTCGGTTTCCATCGGCACCGCGTAGATGCGCGTAGTGAGCTCGCCTTTTTCGGCCAGCTCAGAATAGACAGCAACGTCTGCAAACTCCGGGTTCATGTGCTGCACGCTCGTCACCCCGAGCGACGCTGCATGTTTTAGCGCGCCGCGAGCAGCACGAAGCCGGCGTTCCTGCGTGATCGGCGGGATCGCCTTGTAGATCAATTCCTGCGCTGCATCCTTGAAGATGCCAGTGGGATTTCCGTTTCCGTCGCGCACGATGACGCCACCGGGAACGTCTGCCGTTTTGGAGTTAATGCCGGCCAGCTTCATCGCCGCAGAATTGGCAAGCGCC
>JBKPBJ010000344.1:0-19998 GCA_046726875.1 Verrucomicrobiota bacterium | reverse complement strand
GCCGCGCCGTCGAATCCGATGCTGCCGCATGAAATCGTGATGACGTTGCGCGAGTTTTTCGTGCTGCAAAACACGATTCACTGGATCAAATCCATTGCGATCGAGGATCGTTGTAGCCGTCGCCCTGTGGGCGACGCGCACGCTCCCCGCAGGGAAGCGGCTACAGCGGTTCGCTCATACGGTCATTTCAAACCGATCAATTCTAAACGATTTCTCAACGACTGCCACGAATACGTTTTTCATTTCACAAAGTCGGGACTTGTCGAACTGAATCGACTCGCACTTGGCGTGCCGTATCAGGACAAGAGCAATATCGCTCGCTGGCAGCATACTCGGGGAGACGATCTACGTTGTCGCGGGAATACGTGGTTTGTACCGTATGAAACAATTCAGAGCCGGGAGAAAGAGCGGCCGCATCCCGCGACGTTTCCAGTTCAACTCGCTGAGTGGTGCATCAAACTGCATGGAGCGTCGCATGTGCGCATCGTGCTCGATCCATTTCTCGGCATTGGAAATTCCGCGATCGCAGCCCAGCGCTGCGGTGTGAAGAAATTTATCGGATTCGAAATCGACGAGACTTACCTCGCGGAAGCGAAGCGGCGGATTGGTAGCCGAATACCGAAACTGAGATTCACTTCGCCAGCAACGACAACACAGCAGCAGCGACTTCGTCGGCGCTGACCGCTTTCATGCAGCGGAAATCGATTGGACATTCGCGGAGAAAACACGGGCTGCATTCGACATGATGTCGCAAAATAGTATGTCCGTTGCCGAGTGGCCCGGTCAGGCGCGGTTCCGTCGAGCCGAAAACGGCGACCACAGGCACGCCGAGTAACGCGGCAAGATGCATCGTGCCCGTGTCGTTGGTGAGTAGCAAACTGCACTGCCGCAACTCGTCGATAAGTTGATCCAGCGTGGTCTGGCCGATCCGGTTTACGCAATGAACGCCAATTGCCGCGCCGATCTGTGCGCCTATTGCGTCGTCGTTCTTCGTTCCAAGAAGAATCCATTGCGCCGATGATTGCGCCGTGATCTTTGCCGCTGCCTCAGCGAATCGCTCGGGTAACCATCGTTTCGCCGGGCCGTATTCCGCGCCCGGGCAAAGACCGATCTTCAAAGGTTGCTGCTTGATAGTTGATAGTCGATTGGAATCCGATAGTTGAACGTTGAACGTTGGACGTTGGACGTTGGACATTTTCTCTGTTTCCGCCCCGCATTCGCGCGCGATCCGAAGAAAACGAAGCGAATGATGTTCGGGTGGCCCGGGCTTTCGTGGCTCGCAAACGATTTGGTTGACGAGCCAACTCCGCCAATGGCCGTGATAGCCCACTCTTCGGGGAATTCCGCTCAGCCACGATTCAAGCGCGACACGCAACGAGTTCGGGAAGAGGATAGCGACGTCAAAACGAATTTGTTTCTTCAACAGCCTAACAACTGAAACAAGCGAAGCATCTGGCAAAGGAACGATCGCGTCCACTTCCGGTATGAGGCTCCACATCGTCGCGATCTTGTCGGGCGTAGCGATTGTCACGTGAACGTCAGGGCGCCCGTTCTTGATCGCGCGGACTGCCGGCACGCTCATGACGGCGTCCCCCAGCCAGTTACTTGAACGGACCAGGATTCGAAATGGCTTCAGATCACGAGCGGAAATTCCCGGCGGCAGATAAATGCCGCGTTTGTAATGCGCGAGAAGAAAATTTGGCTCCGGCGTTTTCCAGCGATTGTGCACCCAGAACCAGTCTTCGGGGGCGCGGCGAATTTGTTGCTCAATCACTTCATTTATTTTCGACGTCAGCACCGCAACAGAAGCGCCGGTCTGATCGAACCGCTCCGTGAACACCATGCGCCAGCGCGCGCGTCCGGTCGTGTAAACTCCAGCAGCAATCAGCGCCGCCCCGGTACGCTTGGCCAGTAGAGCAGGCAGAGGCGAAGTGGACGCAAGCCGCCCGAAAAATGGCGTCCAAACGCCATGATCGCCGGCGTGTTGATCCGACAAAACACCGACACCTCCGCCGGAGCGCAGCAGCTCGATCACCGGCTCAAATCCGTCGTGGCGATCGAACAATTCCAATCCCGTCTGACTGCGGGTCCGCCGCACATGCTCATCAATGAAACGGTTGCCCAGCCCCTGGTACACACTCGCGTTTCGAACAAACCCGACGAACTTCGGCATTAATTGCGCGAATACCTCCCACGTTCCGAGATGACTTAGGACGAGCACCACCGGAACCCCCGCGCGAAATTCGCGGGCCATCGCCTCGATATTCTCGACCTCGACGCGCTCGAGGATTTTCTCTTGCGGCATCTGTGTGAGTTTTGCGCTGCAAAGCAGGTTGGCACCGAGTCGACGGAAATGGCGCCGCACAAGCTGGCGCAATTCGCGCGGCAACTTTTCATTCGCAGACGCAATCTGAAGGTTGCGCGTTGCGAGACGCCGATATTTCCCGAAAAACATCCAGGCGCAAACGCCGAGGAATTGCCCGAACGCGAACAGAAACGGCAACGGCAGCGCGGCAACAACGGCTGAGCCGGCGCGATAGAGAAGGTAAACGACAAAATCGAGCATTGCGGAGCGGGCGGTGTCCCGGGTGGCGCGGCAGGGTAGATTTGCCTGCACCTTGCTTCAACCAATATAATGTCGCCGTGTCGCCACCATGCAGGTACTCGAGTCAATCGGATTTGGCTCACGTTCTAGCAAAGGCTTGTGCAGCAAAATGAACAAGGAACTGGAGGCTTTGGAGCGAAAGCTTGAAATCCGCAAGCGTGAATTGGTGGAAGCGCACAACCATATCGCGGCGCTGGAAGAAAAATTACTTAAACTGAAGCAATACCGGCGCGAACTGAAGTTGCTAAAAGAAGAGAGGCGACGCTTGCGCAAGTCCGCGGAGCGTAGGGTGGGTCAGGTGTTGCTCGCGCCTTATCGGATTTTCGGAAAACTGCCGAAAACGGTCTGGAAAATGTTCGGTTGGAAGAAGCGGATGCACCCAGGATTTACTGAACCAAGCGAATACCAAAAGTGGTTTGAGCAACATCGCGCGAAGGCGCAGGATTTGCAGCGGATGCGTGATGAGGCGCGAGCGTTCGCGTCCCGGCCGCTGATTAGCATAATTACACCGGTTTTCGATACACCGGTGTCGCGGCTTGAGGAAGCTGTCGCCTCCTTACTGGCGCAAGCATACGAAAACTGGGAACTCGTGTTAGTCGATGATGGATCGACCGATCCCGACCTTGTCCGCATCCTGCCTCACATTGCCGGGCACGACCGGCGGATCGTCCTGACAAGCTTGGAAAAGAACGAAGGTATCTCGGCTGCATCGAATCGTGGGCTCGCGCTCGCGCGCGGGGAATGGGTCGCTTTTCTTGACCACGATGATGTCCTCGAACCGGATGCGCTTTTTCAAATCGTGAAGCTTTTGCAGACGCATCCCGATGCCGATCTGATCTACAGCGACGAAGACAAGCTTGGGGAAGATGGTTTTGAAGCGCCGGTGTTTAAGCCGGATTGGTCGCCCGATTTCTTTCTCTCCTACAATTACATCGGTCATCTAACTGCAATACGTCGCGATGTTGTTCACAAAGCCGGCGGGTTCCGTTCGGCATTCGATAGCGCACAGGATTACGATCTTTTCTTCCGCGTGATCGAACTCACGAATCGAATTCATCACATTCCGCGCGTCCTGTATCATTGGCGCCGAAGCGAAGCCTCCAGCGCGATCAGTGTCCGGAAGAAACCGGAACAGCTAGATGCCTCTCGCCGTGCCATCGAAGATCACCTGAAGCGTCGCGGCGAATCGGCGCATGTTTCGGTTGACTGGCGCACTCATGCGTTTCGCGTGAGACGTGAACTGTCGGAACCGAAGAGAATTTCGATCATCATTCCGGACTCTCACTGCGAGGGGACGGTCGAGCGATGCGTTCAAAGTCTGACGTCAAAAACAGACTATCCGAAGTACGAGATTCTCATCGTCCAGAGCGACAAACCTCCGGGCGCGCGTGCTGGCGTTTCGTCTTTGCCACATCGGTTGCTGAATTTCGCAGGGGCGCCCAACAGTTTGGCAGCCAAGAATTACGCAGCTACCCAAACCGATGCTCCATGGTTTCTTTTTCTCGACGGCAGCATCGAAGTGATCGATCCGGAGTGGCTCACGATCATGGCCGAGCATGTCCTGCGACCGGAGATCGGAGCGGTAGGCGCGTGTTTGTTGAACCCGAGCGGCAGGGTAGAGCACGCGGGAATTGTGGTAGGCGTTAATGGAACTGCGCAGCCGGCCTTTCACGGTTTCCCGGCGGAACATCCGGGGGCGAATCGCCAGTTGCAGGTAACCCGCAATTGCAGCGCGGTGTCAAGCGTGTGCATGCTGATGCGGCGCGAAGTTTTTCAACAGGCTGGGGGATTTGATGAAAGCCTCCCAAGCACCCTCGCCGATGTTGATCTTTGCCTTAAGATGCGACGCTCGGATTACCTGATTGTTTACACTCCTTTTGCGAAGCTTTACTGGCATGAAGCGCAGCCCGACAAAATGGAGAGCGGCGAGGCGATTTTGCGCCAGCGCTGGCTGGACGCTCTTGACTGCGATCCTTACTACAATCCAAATCTTTCTCGCGAACGCGCCGATTTCTCGCTAGGCAAGTAGAGCGACAAATTGAAAACGAAATGAACAACCGCGAAAAGGATCTCTGGCAGGGCATCGACCCGGGCGCTCACAGCGCGCTTACCCCTCGTGATTATCGCACGGCATCGTTCGCTCAGGAGTTGGCGCGACGAGGCGTGGACGCAGGCGAACTCTTGGCTGCGGACAAGAACCAGCGCGAGATCAAAGAAGCCTGGATACCGGGCGTGGAAATTTTCGCGCGAAAAATTCACCCGCAACGGCATCGTGGGTGCTTCGGGGAGTTTGTGCGGCGCGATGAAGGGATTCTCGCGCGGATCGGCCTGTGGCCGAAGCAGTGGTCGGCGGCGCGCATGTTTGCGGTCACGGCTAAAGGTTTCCACGTGCATCCGCCCAGTGTTCCGGAAGGCAGCGCCGCGGCGGATTGGTTGCGCCGCTTGTTCGTCGATGAACTGGAAAACTACTCGTTGCGCCGCTACGATGACGAGCAATGGGACGTAATGTTCTTTTTGCAGGGACGCGTTGAGATGATTTTGTGCGACATCCGAGCAGGATTGCCGCGGCGGGTGATGCGATTCTTCGTCGACGGTGACAATCATCGCAGCAACAACAATGTTGGCGTTGTGATTCCACCTGGCGTGGCGCACGCCATTCGCGCCGAAGGCGCAGAAGACGTCATCACGGTTTACGGGACAAGTACGATTTTCCATCCTGAATTCGAGGGACGCATCGCGAGCGAAATCGAAACCGTGGAATTGCCGGAATCCTGGCGGGAGTTCTTAGGTAGAGGCGATTGACCTCAATCGCCCGCAAGGCGGTTCGGGTGAACCGCCCCTACCTCGATCAAATGAAGCGAAGCTTCGATCCGGCCGTTCTGGAAATGATGGATCGGCCGCAACCGGTTTCGCGCGAGTTGGAGCGCGATCTTGAGCGGCTTCGGCAACTTAATCGTTGGTTCGGCAGCCACCGTCTCGTTTCAACTTTCATGCGGCGCTGGATAATGCCCGGCGCGCAAATGCGCGTTGTCGATCTTGCCACGGGTTCGGGGGATATTCCGCGGTTGCTCGTGGATCACGCGCGAAGAATTGGCGCGCAAATCGAGATCGATGCAGTCGATCAGCAAGCTGCGACACTGGAGATCGCCCGGAGATTGAGCGTCGGGTACCCGGAAATTTCCTACCATGCCGCAAACATCCTGGAATGGAACGGCGGCCAAGACTACGAGATCGCGCTTTGTTCGCTAACACTTCATCATTTCAGCGATGACGACGCGGTAAAACTCCTGCGGCGATGTGATAAATTGTCTAAGAGATTTGTGCTGGTGTCGGATTTGCGGCGCGGGTTTTTGCTCCGGACGGGCGTTTACATGTTGACCGCACTTATCTTTCGCGAACCGATGACGCGCTTCGACGGGCGTCTTTCTGCTCAACGCGCATTTTCATTTGCCGAAATGCGCCACCTCGTAATCGACGCCGCGTGGAAAAATTTCGGTCACAAAAGATTTCGATTCGGGAGGCAGGCGGTTTGGTTGGAGTGATCACACAGAAATGCTCTTGAAAGTTTTGTCTCGAAGGAGGTTAATGGACTGAACCATCAAACACCGAAATTTATGCCGTTACTGAAACCAGATCCCACGTTTTATCCTTCGCCACGCCTGGCAATGGAGGCTCCTCCGGAAAAACACGCGTTCGTCGCCGCGCTGAATCCTCCCGGCAGCAAACTGAACGATGCGCTGCTGGTTGTTGATGTTGACCCCGAATCGGCCACGTACGGCCAACGCATCGGCGAAGTGAAAATGCCAAAATTCGGCGATGAGCTGCATCACTTCGGGTGGAACGCATGCAGTTCCGCGCTGTGTCCGTACGCTCCGCATCCGCACGTCGAGCGGCGCTACCTCGTTGTACCTGGAATCCGCTCCTCGCGGATTCACATCGTCGATACGAAGCCCGATCCTCGGAAACCACAGATCGTCAAAGTCATCGAGCCGGAGGAAGTTTTCGCCCGCACGAATTATTCGCGTCCGCACACGATTCACTGCGGGCCGGAAGCCATTTATGTTAGCGCGCTCGGCGATCCCAACGGCGAGGGCCCCGGCGGCATCTTCATGCTCGATTGCGAAACGTTCGAAGTCCTCGGTCAGTGGGAAGTCGACCGCGGCCCGCAGTTTTTGCATTACGATTTTTGGTGGCACCTGGGGTTCGACACGCTGATCAGCAGCGAATGGGGCACTCCGAACATGATCGAAAATGGAGTTCAACCAGATCTGCTCCTTGGCGGCAAATACGGACATCAAATGCATGTCTGGGATCTGCGACGGCGGCGACATCTTCAGGCGCTCGATCTCGGCAGCGACCAACAAATGGTTCTCGAGATGCGACCCGCACATGATCCGAGGAAAGCTTACGGGTTTGCCGGCGTGGTGGTTTCGCTGAAGGATTTGTCCGCGGCGATCTGGCTTTGGCATCGGGACAACGGTGCTTGGGACGTGAAGAAAGTGATCGAAATTCCAGCCGAACCGGCCGATCCGGAAAAGCTGCCGGCTATGCTGAAGGATTTTAAAGCGGTACCGCCACTGGTGACGGACATTAATTTGTCGCTGGACGACAAATTCCTTTACGTCTCGTGCTTTGGAACGGGCGAATTTTTGCAGTACGACGTGTCTGATCCGTTTAATCCGAGGAAGACCGGCTCGGTACGCATTGGCGGCATCGCAAATCGCACGGCGCATCCGAAGAAGCCGGATCAGCCGCTCAAGGGCGGTCCGCAAATGGTAGAAGTAAGTCGTGATGGCAAACGCGTTTATTTCACCAACTCGCTTTACGCCGCATGGGACCAGCAATTTTATCCCGACGACGTTGGCAGTTGGATGGTGAAACTTGATGCCGGTCCCAACGGCGGCATCAGCGTTGACAAAAGCTTTTTCCTGGAAAGCAACGATTACCGGGTTCATCAAGTTCGCCTCGAAGGAGGCGATTCCTCGAGCGATTCCTATTGTTTTCCGTGAGCGAGCTCTGGCCGTGGCTGGCGGTCTTTGGGCTGGGTATCTTTCACGGAATCAATCCTGCCATGGGCTGGCTGTTTGCCGTGGCGCTTGGATTGCAGGAGCAAAAGCGCACAGCCGTGTTCCGTGCGCTGCCACCGATGGTGCTCGGACATGCGCTGTCTATTGGGATCATCATCGCTGCGGTCTTGTTGGCTCGCGTTAGCCTGCCGCGTCGCACTCTGAAAATTGCCGCTGCCGCGATCCTCTTTGCGTTCGGTTTATATCGTTTACTGCGTTCGCGTCATCCGAACTGGGTAGGGATGCGAGTCGGCCTCGGCGATTTGACGCTTTGGTCTTTCATAATGGCGTCAGCGCACGGCGCGGGATTGATGCTCGTCCCGTTTTTTCTGCAATCGCCGGCTGGACAAACCACTCATCACCATGAGGGTCACCAAATGCCCGCGTGGGCATTCGCGAATTTTAGCGCGCCTTCTTTGCTCATCGCCTCGGTAGTAGTCCACACCCTGGGTTATCTTCTAACGACTGCCCTCGTCGCGATTGTGGTTTACGAAAAACTTGGGCTCGCGATACTGCGCCGCGCGTGGTTTAACATCGATTTCATCTGGATGCTCGCGCTCATGATCACCGGTGTGTTTATCCTGCTTTTCTGATTGCGAGCGCTGAACTTGATTGAATTCCGCGATTCGCACACAACAAGGCGTCCCGTAATGTCATTCTGAGCAAAGCGAAGAATCTCGGATCAATTTTGGACCGATTCGCCGAACCGAAATGGATCAGAGATGTTTCGCTCCGCTCAACATGACAGAGCCATTGATTGAGATGAGTTCCAGAGGCAGGTGGACAAAGCTGGCATGAAAATTCTCACCACCATTGCGGAGGTGCGTGCGGAGCCGCGGCGCAATCCGCGTGTGCTCGTGCCGACCATGGGCGCGCTGCACAAGGCGCACGGAGAGTTGATTCGCCTGGCGCGCGAGGCCGCCGGGAAAAATGGCGAAGTTGCGGTAAGCATTTTTGTTAATCCGCTCCAGTTCGGACCGGGCAGCGATTACGACCGATATCCTCGTCCGGAAAAAGCAGACGAAGAATTCTGTCGGAATGCGGGTGTCGATCTTTTATTTCGTCCGTCGGTCGAGGAGGTGTATCCGACCGACCGCTCGACGTTCGTGGAAGAGAGTTCGTTGTCGAGCACTTTGGAAGGCAAATCGCGTCCCGGCCATTTTGGTGGGGTTTGCACGGTGGTCGCGAAGCTGTTCAACATTCTGGCGCCTGATGCTGCCGTGTTCGGCGAGAAAGATTTTCAGCAACTGGCGATTGTTCGCCGGATGGTGCGCGATCTCAACTTTCAGGTCGACATCATCGCTGTGCCCACTGTTCGGGAGGAAGACGGCCTGGCATGCAGCTCGCGCAATCAGTATTTGAGCGGCGAAGAACGGAAGCAGGCTGCAGTCTTATTCAAAGCGCTCCGGGCGGCGGCAGATTCCGGCAAACAATCCGCCACTGACATCGTCGCTCTCGCGTGCAAAGTCACTACTCAAGCGCCACTGGCGCGAATCGATTACATCGAAGTTGTCGATTCGGAAAGCTTTCAGCCAGTTGAAATGGCTGGGCCGAACACGGTTCTCATGTTGGCTGTTTTGTTCGGCAAGACTCGCTTGATCGACAACATGCGGTTGACCTGAAGTGACGCAGGCATCCCGTCTGCATTTACTTGCAGCTGGCAATGCCGCGTTCCTCTCGTGAGCATGCGTTGCTGCGCGCCGGGATCACCGATCCCGGCTACAACGAAATCGTGAATTCCGAAGCCTCGTCTGGATCAATGCACCGGAAGATTCGGCTTGCCTAAGAGCGGGGAATCGGATAGAAGAGTGCGGCGTTTGTAATGAGGAGACTTCTTGCGGCCTGTCTCAGTCTGGCGATTGCTGGCGCCCCGAAAGTCTTCGGGGACGAACAATCGACTTCTCCCTACGCGACGGCGGCGGATTTCGCGAAGTACGCGATGAAGCTGCGGGAGCAGGCGTTGCTAAAAGTGGAACCGCAGGTCCTTATCCCGACCAGCTCCCGCCCGGCGGTCCAGCGTTACCCGTGGAAAATGAATATCGTAACGACGGTGTTCTGGGTGGGGGAACAGGCCGGCGGAAACAATCCGGTGCCGAACTATGGAAGCTCGTGGGACTTGGAATGGACGCGTAACTATGGAGGGACGGATAGCCCGGACCCGGGTGCGCGCCGCAATTACATTCCAATAGCGTTCGTCCCGAGGCAGAATCCTTTCTACTGCGCGCTCCCGTACAACGACGTGACGCACGGCCAATTTAAGCCGGAAGCGCCGCTCGTGATCCCGTGGTTCAAACAATCCTACTCCGGGCCGGGGCAGTCGGTCTGCCGCCATCGTTGGATCGCCATCCGCAAAGGGAATCGCGTCTGCTACGCGCAATGGGAAGATTGTGGGCCGTTTCGCACGGACCATTTTCAATACGTCTTCGGAAACGAGCGGCCAAAGCCGAATCTTAACCATGGCGCCGGACTGGATGTCTCGCCCGCTGTGCGCGATTACCTCGGACTGGCGCCTACTGACGTGACCGATTGGCAATTTGTGGAATGGCGTGATGTGCTTCCTGGTCCGTGGCGAAGCTACGGCGAAAACAATCAATTTGTCACTGCTCGTACCAAGAGCGAGCAGAAGCTAGCCGCAGGCGGTAGCGGCGCTGCGAAAAAATAGACACCTAAAATTCCCAAATCCCAACGTCCAAATCCCAAGCAAATCTCAAGCCTCAATTTCCAAATTACGGACGCAAGTCCTTTGTTTGATAGTTGGAAGTTGGAATTTCTTTGGAGCCTGGGGATTTGGGATTTGGAAATTCTGCGTTCCAGCAGCCTAGCCGCCCGGAGAAGACGCTGGAACAGCAGTCGAAGCGGCTTTCGCCGAAGTTTTTTCCACTGGCTGTGCTTTCGGATGAGGAGTTTCCGGCGTCGCCATGTCAATCAACTCTGAGACGGTGACAAACTTAAAACCCTTGGCTTCCAGCTCATCGAACGTAGATGGCATCGCCTCGATTGTTCCCGGATGAATGTCATGGGAAAGCACGATCGAACCGGGTCGCGTCTCTTTGAGAATCCGATTGCGAACTACCGCCGGGCCGGGTCGTTTCCAGTCGAGCGGATCAACGTCCCAAAGAATGATCTCATATCCGAATTGGTCGTGGATCCATCGTTTTTCGCGCTCGGTAATCGATCCATACGGCGGGCGAAATAAAGTGGGACGTTTCCCAGTGGCGCTTTTAATTTCATCGTCGGTTCGCTGTAACTGGCTGCGAATATTTTCTTGCGACATCTTCGCGAAATTGGGGTGCGACCAACTGTGACTGGCGATTTCGTGGCCTTCCCGAGCAGCCCGCGCGAGAATCTCGGGATGCTCCGCTACCATTTCGCCAAGCACAAAGAATGTGACCTTGATATGATGCGCAGCGAGTATATCGAGCAATTTCGGCGTAAGCGCCGCGCTCGGCCCATCGTCAAAGGTCATCGCGATGTAAGGCCCATCGACGTGCACCGAATTGAACGTGATCGGCGGTTCCTTGGGAGGCGCTGGACTCTTTGGCGCAGCTTCCTTTTCGGCGTTCGCAGATACAGCTTTAGGTGCCGCTTCGATCGGGTGGCCGGGTTTAGCAGGCTTGGCTGCGGGCGCGGCTTGGGCTCCGAGCGCAACAGTGAAACTTAAAGTGGCTGCGCAACCCAACAGCAAACGGTAATTAGGCATGAGCGTGAAGGTCAAAACTGAACCGGTGTATCTAGCAGAGACATGCCATTCCGCAACCGCAGGAAGGTCTGCTCTCGCGGCGGCCGCTTGCCAGAAAAACTGACGATCGCGTTACCTTTGCACTACCGTTGTGCTGCGCAAACCCTTGACAAACAAAGCGCATGCTGTTGTAAAGGGGCGGGAAGGGGCGAGAGGGCCGCTTCGCGGGCGTATGACGCGTTTCATTTTCACTGCCGCAACTCTCGTTTTCGCACTGTGCGCTCTCGTTTCAGGCACGAGCGCGCAGGTTAACGTTACGCAGGAACACAACAATCCTTCTCGTGACGGCGTGTACATTGACCCGGCCTTTACGCCGTCTGCGGCCGCGAATCTCACCCGTGATCTCGGCTTCGACGGCACAATAGTGGGCAACGTTTACGCGCAGCCGCTTTACATCGAGGGCGGCCCGAACGGGCCGATGATCATCGCGGTGACAGAATCGAACAACGTCTATGCACTCAACGCCACGACGGGCACGGTGATCTGGCAGCGCAACGTCGGCACGCCAGCGCCGACGGGCGCATGCCCTGGAAACATCTCGCCAAATGGTATCACCGGCACACCTGTTGTCGATCTCGGCTCCCGATCACTTTTCTTCGACGCGGTGATCAATGGAAATCCTGTCAAGCATTTTATTTTTTCGCTGAACGTTGATACTGGCGTCACGAATCCGAACTGGCCTGTGGATGTGAACGCTACGGCCACCTACAACGGCATGACTTTTGATTCCTTTGTACAGGAAGAACGCGGTGGACTGGCTCTGGTGAACGGGATCGTGTACGTGGCTTACTCCGGATACGTCGGGGACTGCCTCAATTATCACGGCTGGGTGGTCGGCGTGGACATCAACAACCCATCCAACGTTCATGCCTGGGCTACAACAGCGGTTGGCGGCGGAATCTGGGGACATGGCGGTGTAGCCAGTGACGGGACTAACATGTTCGTGGTTACGGGGAACACGTTTAACACGGCCGGCAATTGGATGGGTGGCGAAGCAATCATTCGACTGCAAGCCGGGCCGACCTGGACCGGGATGCCCACCGACTATTGGGCGCCTACAAATTGGCTTTCGCTCGATAACACCGACACCGACCTTGGCGGTGTGAGCGCCACGGTGATTGATGTGCCCGGCGCCACGCCTTCACAGTTGGTGCTTGCGCTCGGTAAAGATCACAACGCCTATCTGGTTAACCGCAACAACCTCGGTGGGATTGCTGCTCCGGTCGCTCAAGCGAGCGTCTCAGCGAACACGAACAGAGGAACATCGGCTGTCACTTACCACACCAGCCAGGGAACATATTTTGCTTTTCACAACGACGGCGCCGCGATTTCGGCCTATAAAGTTACCGCAACAAATCCGCCTACGATCATGATCGGTTGGAGTGTAGGCCAGAGCGGCCGAGGTTCGCCGTGGGTCACAACGACTGATGGAACGAACAATTTTATAGTTTGGGTGGCCGGCGTTGCAGGTGACGAGCGTTTACATGCCTACAATGCCGATACGGGCGCCGTGATCTACGCCGGCGGCGGGGCTAACGAATTGATGACAGGCACCCGCCAGTGGAATACCGGCATGGTTGCTCGTGGTCGGATTTACTTCGGTGCCGATAACAGAATCTATGCGTTCAGGCTGCCAGCGGGAACTCCTACACCCACTCCCAGCGACACGCCTACCCCTACGGCGACTGCAACCGCGACTCCAACAGCTACAGCTACAGCAACCCCGACTGTTAAGCCTACTCCAACCTCAACGCCGACTACCACTCCGACTCCGACCTCCAGCCCCACGGCTACGCCTACTGCGACGGCTACAGCCCGGCCAACGCCTACTGCCAGGCCCGCTGTTACACCGAGGCCGCGCCCGACTCCGGTACCGCGGCCGGGTGCATAATGATCGGGGAGCGCACGCATCTCGCGTGCTCGTTTTGGCGTCGCGCCGAAACGAACTTTGCGTGAATTTTATCATCTGATTCTGATTCGAGCGGAAAGAGGAAGTTTGCGATGGCGAGGACGCCATCGCCAGCACGCGAGCCGCGTGCGCTCTCCAGAATGTGGCTGCACGCAAAACGCGCGCGGCGCAGAAATATTGACAGCGATGTCTACCCTTGGGTAAACCTTACCCGCTGTCCCACACGACCGGGCGCATTATGATTACAAATGCAAACCGTACGCCAACGCGGGCGGAATTACGGCTGCTGATTTGCTCGTCATTATTCATTGCGGCTGGGATTGCTGTGGTAGGAGCAATCGGCTCGTCGCGCAGCGTTGCACAAGGTGGATCGGCTTCTCCTGAAGACGATGGCAAAATCATCGCCGGAGGCGCAAATATCAGGCGGCATAGCCGCGTTTTCACCCAACGCGTTGAGGACAACGCGTTCCACCTGAAGATTGCACCGTGGGTTATGGAGCATACCGCAAATGGCCAGCAGGCCGAATTTTTCGTCGTGCTTGCAGATCAGACTGACTTGAGCGGGGCAGCGGCGGTCACTACAAAAACTGAAAAGGGTCGCTTTGTGTACGATGCGCTACTGCATAAGGGCCAGAACACGCAAGGGCCAATTTTGCAATGGCTACGTGAGCGCGGTATCGAGCATCGCTCCTTTTACATTGTGAATGCGATTTTAGTGAAAGGCAGCCGTGCGATCGCCGAGGCGTTGGCAAGTCGTCCGGACGTGAGCCGCATCGAAGGCAATCCCCATATTCGAAATCTTCTTCCTCAGCCTAGAGCAATCGTCGACGCAACTTCACAGCAGCAAAGCCCGGCGGCGGTCGAGCCGGGGATCAATTACACGCACGCTCCAGATGTATGGGCGCTTGGATTTAGAGGTCAGGGAGTCACCGTAGGCGGCGCTGACACCGGTGAGCGGTGGACGCATAATGCGCTCAAGCCTCACTATCGCGGCTGGGATGGACAGAACGCCGATCATAATTACAACTGGCATGACGCCATTCACGACAGCACAGGAAATCCCTGCGGCAACGATTCGCCTTTCCCTTGCGACGACATTGGTCATGGCACGCATACGATAGGAACTGCGGTTGGCGATGACGGCATGGGCAACCAGATCGGAATGGCCCCCAGGGCGAAATGGATCGGTTGCCGTAATATGGACCAGGGCAACGGCACGCCGGCCAGATACCTCGAATGCATGGAATGGTTTCTCGCGCCTTACCCCGTGGGTGGCGGCCAGGGCGATCCGCTGAGAGCTCCTGATGTTACGGTTAACGCATGGACCTGCCCACCATCGGAAGGTTGTTCGGTTAGTACCTTGCAAGCGGCAATCGAAGCTCAAGCCGCTGCCGGTATCATGACAGTTGTTAGGGCTGACAGCACGGGCCCGAGCTGTTCCACCATGGAAGATCCGCCATCCATCTATGCAGCAGCTTACACGGTTGGCGCGTTGAACACAGGCACGGATAACGTCGCTACCTTCAGTAGCCGCGGCCCGGTAATAATCGATGGGAGTAATCGAATAAAACCAGATATTTCGGCGCCGGGCACGAACATTCGATCAAGCTATAACACCTCCGACGGCGCTTATGCGAGTCTTAGCGGCACGTCGATGGCGACGCCGCACATAGCTGGTGCGATGGCATTGTTATGGTGCGCCCGACCAGAGTTGCGTCACAACATTTCCGGGAGTCGAACAGTCTTGAATGAGGCCGCTTTTTTTCTCGCTTACAAGCAATGCGGTACGCCCGGGCCTCCGAACAATGTTGTTGGTTGGGGCCGGGTAGATATCTCGGCCGCCGTTCCCACTCCACCACCGAATCCTACGTGCACGCCCTTTCCCTGTTGGCAACCGGTGGAGTCGCGGGAACACTTCGACAATGTCACTCCGCCTGGATTGCCACCGGACTGGATAGCAACTAATGCCCAAGGGCCGCCGCCGTTGTGGGTCACATCTGATTCCGGAGTGCCAATGCCGCCTGCTGATACACTGCCCAATGCTGCATTCATCGATGACCCAGCCGTGGTGAGTGACAAGCTGCTCGACTCGCTAGCCATCTTCCTTCCTCCAGCGTCCTTATCGCTAAGCTTCCGACACAACTTCAATCTTGAAGCATCGGGCGAGGATCCTAACCTCGGCTTCGACGGTGGGGTCCTGGAGCTGAGCACTGATGGCGGAAATACCTTTCAAGACATTCTTGCTGCCGGGGGCACCTTTGCCATAGGGGGTTATAACCGCACGATCAGCGCTGACCGCGGTAGCCCGATTGCAGGTCGTCAGGCTTGGAGCGGCAATTCTGAGGGCTTCGTCACGACCGTCGTCAACCTTCCAATTTTTCTTCCAATAGACGGCAGGCTGCGCTGGCGGATGGCCAGCGACACGACTGGGTCCAACGATGGTTGGCGCGTTGATACAGTCGATATTTTTGGTTGCGTGAGCGAGCCATGTCCCACGCCGACTGCTACTCCAACTGCCTCCTCTACGCCTAGTGCTACACCGACGGCGACAGCTACGGCTACCCCGACGATTACACCTAGGCCAAGTCCGACTGCCAGACCCAACGTAACACCGAGACCGCGTCCCAGCCCGGCGCCCCGGCCGTAAAGCAGTAATTAGATTACTAATACTCGCGAGACATCTTGCGAGTTGTCTGCCGAGACGGTTTGCGCGTGCAGATTTCTGGGGAGCGCACGCGTCTCGCGTGTTGGCGATGGCGTCCTCGCCATAGCGGACTTTTAGAGTGCGCTTGATTCCAGAGTCAGCGACGAGCCGTTTGGAAAGATCGTTTCGGCGGGACGCCGAAACCAGCACGCGAGACACGTGCGCTCCCCAACACGCCGGCGGTGGCTAAAGCTAGGTCGCTAACCTGCATGGATTGACGCGAAACGTCCAATCCGGTGCGTGGTTACCTGTTGAATTTGTGTCATGCAGGACGGTCTCAATGACCGAGCGATTTGGCGAGAATTCGCAAACAGGGTCCGTATTCGCGGCGTTTCCGGCCAGCAACGCAGCCTGGCAACGGCAACCGCCAAAATCGATTTCTTTTTGTGGACAGCTCCGGCACGGCTCGGGCATCCAGTCGGTTCCACGGAATCGGTTGAAGCTTTCCGATTCGCGCCAGATCCAATCGAGATCGCGTGTCCGAATATTTTCGAACCGTAAGTCGGGAATTGCCGACGAGGCAGTTGGGCAGGGGAGCACATCGCCGAGGGGATTAACGGTGAGATAACGCTGTCCCCAGCCGTTGAGACACGGTTTGGGGCGGGTCCCATAGTAGTCTGGCGGCACATAGAAAAGATCGATTTTTCCTGCGAGCCGCTCTTTTGCTGCGGTCGCGATTTCCCGTGCGCGATTTACTTGTTCGCGTGTGGGGAGCAACGCTGCACGATTGCGAAACGCCCAACCGTAGAACTGCACGTTCGCCAGCTCGACTCTATCGGCCCCGAGCGTTTCCGCCAGGTCAATCATTTGCTCGAGGCGATCGATGTTTCGCCTGTGAATCACAAAGTTTAGGCTTAGCGGAACTCCGGCTACGCGAATTTTCGCAGCGACATCGAGCTTACGCTTATGCGCGCGCGCCCCGGCGATTTCGTCGGCCAGGCTTGATTCATCCGATTGAAAACTTAGTTGGATTGAATCTAATCCAGCATCGCGCAACACGCGCACTCGATCGTCATCCAAGCCGATGCCGCTGGTGATGAGATTGGTGTAAAGGTTTGCCTCGCGCGCCGCGCGAATCAGTTCGGCGAGGTCGCGCCGGGAAAGCGGTTCGCCTCCGGAAAAACCGATTTGCAGAACGCCAAGCGCGGCGGCTTCACGAATGACGCGTTTCCATTCGTCGGTCCTGAGCTCGCTGTTGGTGTAGCCGCCGCCCTGTGGACGGCACGGCGCTTCGCGCCCGCCTCCGTCGGACTTCGGCGTGGCAGGCAGCGAAACGGCTACAGGGTTCGAGCAATACGGGCAATGCAGCGGACAACGGTACGTGATCTCCGCCAGCAATGCGTATGGCCGCGGTGTGTTCATGCGAAATGCTGTAGCCGGCATCGGTGATGCCGGTTTTTCGGGAAATTCTTTCGGCCGGGATCACCGATCCCGGCTACAGCAGGCGCGTTCATGTGAGTTCGATGATTTTGCGCTGCTGTAAATCGGCAAGCGTTTCACGCACATCGGTGCTAAGCGCGGCAAGATCGGCGTCGTATTCTTTGGCCAGCGCCTGAACGATCTCGTCCAGTGTCCGTCCGTCGCAGCGGGAAAGAATTTCGTGCGCAGTTTCGTTCAGTTCGATGATGCCTTCGGGGTAGAGCAGCACCCTTTTGCCTGTGACGGAATCGGTTTGCAATCGGACGCCGTTCGTTAGGCGCGGCTGGGCTGATCCAGAAATTGTGGTTGCGCGCATTTTCAATAAGGAGCGGCAGTTTCCCATCCAGGGTACGCATGATGAATCGCATCGAGCATGGACCAGAGCACATCACATTTGAACTCCAGCGCACCGAGCGCTTCGCGCTGAAGCTCAGGCGTGTTGCAATATTCCAGCGTAATCGCGAGCGCCTCGTCAGAATCGCGTCGCGCCTGCGTGACTCGTCGGCGAAAATAGTCAAACCCGCTAGGATCGATCCACGAATAAAACTTTTCGAAAGCTGCGAGCCGGACCGACATAAGATCCGGCGCAAAAAGCTCGGTCAGCGACGACGCGATGGCGACCGGCCACGGCTGGCTGCGCGCGAAATTTAGGTACGCATCCACGGCGAACCGCACTCCGGGCGACAGATGGCGATTATCCAGCAGCTCGTCGCGTGACAATCCGCACGCTTCACCAAGTCGCAACCACGCTTCGATACCGCCTTGCTCAAGGAGCGGCGGCTTTCGAGCCGCCGAAATGCCTCGCAGTTGGGCGGACTGGAGACCGCCCCTCCTTGTGGCTGCTCCATCGTGATCCAAAATGCGATGGACCCACATTCGCCTCACTTCGCGCACTGGGCAGTTGGCGAGGATCGCGGAGTCTTTCATCGGAATGTTTTGCTGATAATAGAAACGATTCGCGACCCAACCACGCAGCGCTTCCGGCGAAAGCCGGCCTTCGTTCATCGCCACGTGGAACGGATGTTTATCGTGATAAGCGCGCACGCCGATTGCGCGTAATTTTTCGACAAAGGTTTCTCGGTCCCAAAGCTCAGCGGTCATAAGGCGACTTCTATAAACCATCCCATATTGTCATTCTGAGCGAAGCGAAGAATCTCGGATCAAATTGGGACGGACTCTACCGGAAATAGGCCACAGATGTTTGAAAGCCTCGCCTCATCCTTCGCATTTCGTTGCAGCGGTTCGCTCAACATGACAGCGGCATTTACAAAAGGATCTCTAGTCCATCGCGCGCGACCTCGATGCCAGCCTGCTCGAGTCGTGCGCGCTCCGGAGAGCCAGGCATCAGGATCGGGTTGGTGTTGTTTATGTGAGTGTAAATCTTCCGGTGGGCGGGCGATTGGCGCAAGAAATCAAGACTGCCGCGACTGACGGGCAGATGATTCATCTGTCGCGCGCTGCGAGCGCCAGCCCGGATGGCAGCAAGTTCATCGTCACTCCAGAATGTGCCGTCGAACAAAATCACGTCGGAGTCGGCAGACGCTTCGGACAATTCACGGGTAAACTCGCTAACCGCTGGTGCGACTAACGCCAACCGGCCTGACGCTTCGTCCAGAAACTGAAACGCGACGCTGTGAGGCAATTCGATCGCGCGAAACCGGATACTGCCGTTCAATCGTTGAAAATCCGAACTGATCTTCCGCCATTCGATTCCGCAGAACCTCGCGAGAGTGCGGTCAAGCCATGCGAGCGCAGCTCGAGTTTCGTCCGCCGCGTAAACGATGAGCGGCTTCTCCTGTTGGCGCATGAGCACGAGGCCAAGCGCATGATCGATATCTGCATTGGTCAGAAGAACGCCTGCGATCGGGGTGTTGCGCGATGCATTGCGGCGCGGCTGCAATCGCGGCGCGTTTTCGATTTGCCGGGGCAAATCAGGCGAGGCGTTTATTAACCACCAGTTCTGAAATTCTTCCGAGACGGCGCTGATCGCGATGCTTGATTGCGTCTGCGGGTCAATTTTTCCGCCGCGCGCTGCGACGCAGTTTACACAGGCGCAGTTCCATTGCGGCAGGCCGCCGCCAGCCGCGCTGCCGAGGATATGAATCCGAATCAACCGGAGTTCCGCAGTGCTTGATCCCGTTCGATCAAACCGCGCCGGCGTAGCAGGTGCACTCGAAAAAGATCGGCATCGCTTTGAACGTCGGTTTGATCCAGCGCTTTTTGTTTCGCCTCATAAGTCCCGGTAGATTTCATAGGTTATATGGCCCCGATGGGTCAAATTATTTTTTAATAAAGCTGATGTCGCCACTGCGTTCGACACGTGCGACTCGAATCTTTGATAGGTCGTCGGTGTGTGCGCTCAGACGCATATCTTCGTCCAGATCATGCGTTGAGACATGGTTTCGCCACATCATATTCAGATCGGGTTGTCCATCGCGCACAATGACATCAGGCCTGCCTTTGACCAGAATCCCAAACCCGTGGGAATAGAATGCCAGAAATGCGAAGAGGCGATGGAGCAGCACTAAAACCACGCCTCCGCCGAGTGTGGCGAAA
>JBKPBJ010000343.1:0-9002 GCA_046726875.1 Verrucomicrobiota bacterium | reverse complement strand
GCCAGATTAACCAAAAATGTTACAATTTTAAGCTTGCCATGTATGCCGCGCTTACTGCATCTTGTGTGTCCACACGGACAGCCACGCTATTACTTGTTGTTGACTGGTATTCACAGGTTCTTGGCGCCGCTGTTCACCAGTATTCCCAGCTTATTCGAGAACCTCAACGCCTCCCTTACCGCCATGATTCAACTCAAACCTGGAATTCCACCAGCTTCACTAACTAAACCGCAGCGCTCGACTGCACGCCGAAAAAACAGGATGGAAAGGAAGAAAAATAGCGGCCTGCGTTTTAGACGCGTGTTCAGCGATGCTGCCGTAGCGCCATTCGATCAAACTGAGTGGGAATGTCGCAACGCGGAAATCACCGACGACGGCGGCAAGGTCATTTTCAAACAGGAAGATATCGAGGTGCCGAAAAATTGGAGTGCGCTCGCCACGAAAATCGCGGTCTCGAAATATTTCTACGGCGACATCGCCAACAGCACTGATCCCTACGAAGGCGGAAGGGAGACTTCGGTAAGACAACTGATTCATCGGGTAACGCGCACGATCACCGATTGGGGAATCGCGGATGGCTACTTCGCGGACGCTGAGGCGGCGGCGATCTTCTACGACGAACTCACGTGGCTGTGCTTGAACCAGCACGGCGCATTCAATTCGCCGGTTTGGTTCAACGTTGGATTGTATCATCAATACGGCGTCGGCAAAGACGCGGGTGCGGGGAATTATTTTTACAATCGCGAGACCGGCAAAGCGGAACGCGCGGCGTCGCAATATGAGTATCCGCAGGGCAGCGCCTGTTTCATCCAAAGCGTGGGCGACACGATGGAGGACATCATGCGCCTGGCGACCAGCGAAGCGATGCTATTCAAGTACGGCAGCGGCACCGGGACGGATCTTTCTTCGCTCCGATCGACACGGGAAAAATTGAGCGGCGGCGGCAAACCCAGCGGGCCGCTCTCGTTTCTGAAAGTTTACGACCAGATTGCGAACGTAGTGAAGAGCGGCGGCAAAACGCGGCGCGCCGCCAAGATGAACACACTCAAGGATTGGCACCCGGACATTGAAGAGTTCATCGACGCGAAACAGAAGGAGGAGAAAAAAGCTTGGGCATTGATCGAGCAGGGTTACGACGGCAGTTACAACGGCGACGCCTACGGCTCAGTGATGTATCAGAATGAAAACGTCAGTGTCCGAGTGAGCGATGAATTCATGGACGCAGCGCTAGGGGGCCGCGAATGGTGGACGCGCCGCGTGACCGACGGCAAACCGGGCGAGAAAAAAGATGCGGGCGCGCTGCTGCGGAAAATCGCCGAGGGCACATGGATCTGCGGCGATCCAGGGATGCAATTCGATACGACCATTCACAAATGGCATACGTGCAAAGGCACCGACCGGCAAAATTCTACGAATCCATGTAGTGAGTACCTGTTCTTGGACAACACCGCTTGCAATCTCGCTTCACTGAACTTGATGAAGTTCAAGACCGCAGACGGCGATTTTGATGTCGAACGATTCAAAGCCGCGGTGCGCATTTTCATCACCGCCCAGGAGATCATCGTCGATAACGCCAGTTACCCCATCAAAGAAATTGCCGAGAACTCACACATCTTCCGCACACTGGGTTTGGGTTACGCAAACCTCGGCTCGCTGATCATGAGCTACGGGTACGGTTACGACAGCGTCGAAGGCCGGGCGCTCTGCGGCGCGATCACCGCGATCATGACCGGGGAAGCCTACGCGCAGAGCGCGCGCTTGGCGCGGGCGATGGGGCCGTTTCCCGGGTATCGCGATGCGCGTGCCAGCGGCGTGCCGAAGCCGGTGGCGAAGGATAACGTCGCGCCAATGTTGGAAGTGATCGAGCTGCATCGATGCGCGGTGCACCAAATCTCTGACGCAAAAGAGTTCGCGCATTTGAAAGAGGACGCCGCAAGTACTTGGGACGAAGCGGCGGAGCTTGGAAAGCGTCACGGGTATCGCAACGCACAAGTAACCGTGCTCGCGCCCACTGGCACGATCAGTTTCCTGATGGATTGCGACACCACCGGAATCGAACCCGACATCGCGCTCGTAAAATACAAGCTGCTTGCTGGCGGCGGCATGCTCAAAATCGTCAACCAAACGATCAAGCCCGCGCTGGAAAAACTCGGCTACGGCTCCGATGAGATCGAGCGCATCGTAGCGCATATCGACGCGTTCGACACGATCGAAGACGTGATCGACGCCGACGGATCGAAAATTTCATCCGGACTAAAGCAGGAGCACTTACCGGTCTTCGATTGCGCGTTCAAACCATTCCGAGGCGAGCGTGCGTTGCATTACCTCGCCCACCTGAAAATGATGGCGGCTGCGCAGCCATTCCTCAGCGGTGCGATTTCCAAGACGGTAAATCTGCCGGAATCAGCCACGGTGGACGACATCATGAACACATACATCGAAGGCTGGCGGCTCGGTCTGAAATCGGTCGCGATTTATCGCGAAGGATCGAAGCGCTCCGCGCCTTTGAACACCCGCAAGACAAAAGACATGGGCGCCACTGTAGCCGGCATCGGTGATGCCGGCAGCGAGGACGCCCTTGCAAATCGCATTCTTGAATTGGAACAGGAACTGGCCACGCTGCGCAGACAAATCGATCAACCGGTGCGTCATCGCATGCCGGACACGCGTACATCGTTGACCCACAAGTTCGAGATCGCCGGACACGAAGGCTACATAACCGTGGGCCTCTACGAAGACGGCCAGCCGGGAGAGCTTTTCATTACCATGTCGAAGGAGGGCAGCACCATCGGCGGGTTGATGGACACCGTCGGCACGCTCACTTCGATCGCGCTCCAGTACGGCGTGCCGCTCGAGAGCCTCGTAAAGAAATTCGCCTATCAGCGATTCGAACCGAGTGGCTTCACGAAAAATCCCGACATCCGCCACGCGACCAGCATCACCGATTACGTGTTCCGCTGGCTGGCGTGCGAGTTCATCAAAGGTTACAAGGAAGCGACCGCGCCAAACCGCAATCAACCGGACCTACCGCTCAAGGAAATCGCGGAGATCGAAAAGAAAGTTCTGAATCGGCCGGTCACCGATTTGGCGCGCACCGGCGACAAAGAAGTCATTGACGTGATCACGGATAAAACCTCGAATCCCTCGAATGGCGGCACTGTCCAAGGAAACGGAAATGGCGCCAGCAGTTCATCTGACCGCGTAACAGTAGCGCTCGGCAGCATCTTCATGGGCATCACTTGTTCAGTCTGCGGCAGCGACAAAGTCATCCGCGCAGGTGCCTGCGGCGTCTGCATCGAATGCGGGACGAGCCAGGGCTGCAGCTGAGCATATGGCTATTCAGATTTCATTACCGAATGGCGGAGTGCCGGCGAGTAGCCCGTCAATTCAACGCGAAACAGTCGCTGAAGTGCCAACTTGGTCGGATGCAGTTATAATGATGGAGGCGCACGTCGTTAGGCTATCGACACCGCGACGACAGGGCACAGGTTTTCTCGTCTCAATTTGTGGCGACTTATGCGCTATTGCGCCGCCGTCCACGTTGTAAGCCTTGCTCATTATTGGGAGGAGCCAATCCGAGTAGATCACGTTAGTTCTGGTAAGACTCGACTTGTGCGCCATCCCGAGAGAGCATTGTTTCTAGACTCAGAGCATGACACAGCCGCAGTACTGATAGCTCGAGGTGACATTCCCTTTCCTAAAGACGTTCTGCCTCTTGCCCCAAAAGATATGTTTCTGCGCGTTGGAAACGACATTGGTTGGCTCGGTTTCCCAGCTGTCGATGTCACGCGAGTATGCTTTTTCGCCGCAGCGCTTGGAATCAAAACGCGCGAGCTTACTTAGTTGATGGCGTGGCTATAAACGGCGTCAGCGGTGGACCCGCGTTTCACTTGGCGGATCCATTACCAATAATCATGGGCGTCGTCTCCGCGTACATGCCAAATCGCGCGACGGGAGAAGTGCTGCCAGGCTTGTCCGTTGTTCGGGATGTAACACAATTCCACGAACTTGCGCCAACGTTCGAATCGATAACCCAAGCTAAGACGCAAGAATCGCCAGCGACTCCGCCGCCAGCCCTCCTGCGGACACGAGCGAAAAAATTGAGACGCGTAGGTAATTCGACCGGGTCTTGGACCTGCCGCTAACAATCTTGGACTGGACTACGGTTCAGTATCTCCGCCGAAGTACTCCGCTGTCTTCGGAAGGAAGTCCGACTTCAGCGAGGACGTTAAGCCAAGATCCTGAATCGCCTTTAGCTTTTCTGTAAGCGAATCGAATCCAAGAAATCCACAGGTCGACGCGAGGGGTTTTTCGCGGAGTTTAAATGTCGGCCGCATCAATTCACTTTCGACCTTGTCTCGTCGATCATCAGGTGCCACCAAAAACAAATCGATTGAAAGGTTTGGCTGTAGCGCGAGCAAATCACTCATCCGTAGCAAGCCCGAATAAATAGAAGTCGTCGATTCCACTTCGAAGGCGGCAACGATTGAATTTCCTTTCAACCAAAGAACATCGATTAGCTCGATTGTTCGGTTCGTGGCTTCGTTAAATTGCGTTGGAAGCTGGTCAACCATTCCAGAAATGGAACCGAGCGTCGTACCGTTCCACACCTTCGATCGGTCGTTGCGCGCAACCCAAAGATTAAATCCCATGTCGCGGCCAAGCGTGAGAAGAGCGCACTGGATTTCTGTGTGACGTGTCGCAGCGGCTGTCTCTTTCTCGCGTGCGCCAGTAGGTTCCACGCGCGCCGATTCCTCCGCGCCCGGAACGCTCACGACCGTTGTCACGGTTTTCTTGCCGCGTTTACTCTCGGCTTTGTAAAACGGCCTTCGAGCGAGCTTCCGAGGGTCCACCGGTCGATCAACAGGTTCTTCCTCAGCCGCCCGAAGCAGATTCAGTATCAACTCACCATCGCTCGCACGTTTGAATCGATTTGGGCTCATTCGTAGAAATCCGTTGAAGCCGGGGCGATCTGCACGCGACCGATAAAAGTCGACTTTGCCTTCCAATTGCTCCATTGGGACTCCTTGTTCCGGCCGGAGTAACACTATCGGCTTCACGCTGAGCCGCTCGGGAAACTCATCGAATTCCCAAATCATCTTTTTATCTCGACTGGCCCCGTGCACTTCGAGTGCTCCGACCCACCGCATCACTCCGGTCAAGTAGCAGAGAAGAATATCGCCCGGTTTGATACGATTCACCGCGTTGCGCATCCGCTTCCGAAAACCACTCACACTCGCACCGTAATCACGAAATTCCTGCCATGTTTGACCTGTGAATAGGTCAAGCCAGTACGTCATGACCGAGCATCATATCAGACTCACCGGTACTCTGTAAACCAAGAGCGATCGTATGAGTCAACATTGGGAAGACCTGATTGGACACGCGGGCACGCACGGCTAGAATTCGTCGCCTGCTTTTTCGGCAGGCCAACTGAATGAACAAACTCGACGCGCAAAGACAGAAGGAGATTCAGCAGGCTGAAGAACTGCTTTTTGCGGGGCCACAGGCGCTGGGGTTCGCGAAGGGACTTTTCCATGGGCATTTCGTGGCGGATTGGGCGATGCCGTATCCGCGGATTCCGGCGGCGCAACAGAGCGAATTGGATGGGACTCTGCACGAGCTTCGCAAATTTCTCGACGAAGAGCTTGATCCCAAGGGGATCGATCGGCAGGCGGACATTCCGCGCAGCGTGATCGATGGTTTGGGTCGCATCGGCGTGCTGGGAATGACCGCTCCGAAGGAATACGGCGGACGCGGGTTCTCGCAGATGGCCAACTGCAAGGTGCTGGAAGAAATCGGACGACGTTGCGCGTCGACATCGGTTTTCGTCAACGCGCATCACTCCATCGGAATCCGCGCGTTACTGTTGTTCGGTACGCGCGAACAAAAACAGAAGTGGCTTCCGAAACTGGTAACTGGCGAGCAGCTCGGCGCGTTCGCGCTCACTGAAAAGGAAGCCGGATCGGATGCGGCAAATGTGCAGATGCAGGCGCGTCCCAGCGAGGACGGCTCGCATTTCATCTTAAACGGCGAAAAACGCTACATCACGAACGCTGCGATTGCGCACGAGCTGACCGTAATGGCGCGTACTCCTGTGCCGGGCTCGGATAAAACCGCTGTCACGGCATTTCTGGTGACGCCGGACATGCCGGGTTTCGAAATGCTCGAAGCGCGGATGCCGAAGACAGGGATCAAAGGGACAGCTACCGGACGGTTCGCGTTGCGCGATGTCAAAGTGCCAAAAGAAAATGTTCTCGGCCCTATAGGCAAAGGTCTGAAGGTCGCGCTAACGGTGCTCGATTTTGGACGTACCACATTCGGCGCGTGCTGCACTGGCGCAGCGAAAACCTGTTTGGAACTGGCCGTCGCGCATGCGAATACCCGCAGGCAATTCAACAAAACACTCGGCGAATTCGAGCTGGTGAAAAAGAAAATCGCCCGGATCGCGGCTGACGCGTACGCCATGGAATCGATGACCACGGTCACGGCGTCGTTCATCGACCGCGGTTTAGAGGACTACATGCTTGAGACCGCGATTTTGAAAGTGTTCACGACCGAACGGCTTTGGGAGTGCATCAACGACGTGTTCCAAATTTACGGCGGCTCGGCGTACTTCACCGATCTGCCGTTGGAGAGAATGTTGCGCGACGCGCGGATCAACCAAATCGGCGAGGGAGCGAATGAAGTGCTGACTTCGTTCATCGCGCTCGTTGGGATGCGCGGGCCCGGGATGGAGTTCAAAGAAATTTATGACACGATGATGAAGCCCTCTCGCGATCGGATGAGCAGAGCATGGGCGGCTGGAAAGAGCCGGCTCAGCGCGACGATTCGTGTGCCTGATGTGCCCGTGCAAAGCGAACAGCTGCGCGCGCACGGGCGGCAACTCGGACGGTTGATCTGGCGTTTTAATTTCGCCGTTAATCGCGCGTTGATCACGTATCGTGAGCCAATCTTGGACATGCAGCTTGTCCAGGAACGGATCGCGAACGCGGCCATGGATCTTTTCGCTTCGACTTGTGTGCTGAGCCGTATCGATAGCGAGATCCAGTTCGCAGCACGAAATGGCGATGCAGCATCGCCGGACCACGCCGCCGCAAATCTTTTTTTGCGTCAATCGTTCCGCCGGATTCGCGGTTTCCTGGCGGGGCTAACAGATAATGACGACAGAGCGGTGATCGCAGCAGCAAAAGCTTGCCTAACGAGCCGGCCCACTAAGCCGCCTTCATAAGATCTTGGAGCCAGAGACCTGTGGCCGCTCCGCCTCTATGCGACTTCTCACATTGAAAGCCCGCTTATAGGGCCGTGGCTACAAGCCATTAGTTTCATCACCGCACTAGTTTGGTCCCCGCGGTTTCGCGGTGGATCTGCGGTCGTAGCCTAGAGCAGAAAAATATAGCCACCTGACCGCGCTGCCGTGCTGGCAGCACGCAATCACCCACGAGCATCGCCGGACTCAATTATTATCTGCCCGGACGACGACCGTAAATGTCCATCGCGGCAGCAGTGGTCGGAATTGCAGAGAGACGATCGCATCGCTGCGGAATGCGCGAGCCACCCGTTACCACATAACAAATTTTCTTTGTGGTGGTAGGTAGTGGCTGCGAGGGCCGCGCTACTACGTTCTTGCTCGGATCATTGGCGAATGCCGATACGCAGAACGCGAAGCCGAAGATCCCGATTGCAAATCGGACCGACCAGCCGCACATGCGACTCAGTCTGGTTCCTTTTCCCATGCCGTAACTCTGATCCGGATGGGAATTTTAAGCAAGCTTATTCTCCGATCCGCTTCGTATCTTTGGGCCAGCCCACTTCCTCCAGCCTCCGCGAGGAATGCTTCAGTCGGTCCAGAGGAAGTGTTCGAGGCGAATATTGTTCAGACGCGCTTTTGCTTCGTCGCTACGGCTGCCTCCGGCTGCGACCAGTTTGTCATAGATCGCCACGGCAGATTCCCACTTCGAATCTTCCTCCAATAATCGTGCTGCGTTGAATCCGGCCTTATAATACCAGAACAACTCGCGGCGCTCACCGGGCCGCGACTCGTCCTCCAGAATTTTATAGAACGTCGCGAGCGCGCCGGGTCGATCGCCTTTTTTCTCGAGGCATAATCCCTCCTTAAACAGCGCCTGATTACGCCAATGACTCGACCCCTCCTTATCGGCAGCCAATTGCTGGTAGGCTTCAATGGCACGTTGATAACTACTCGGGTCCGTTGCGCCTGCCTCGAAGAAAATGTCGCCTTTCCCGCAAAGCGCCTCGCGTTTTTCGGATGCGCCGGCGTCATTCTTCAACACCTCATCATACAAAGCGAGAGTGTCTTTAGGTTTCCCAAGCTTGCGCTCGATCACTGCTTGTTCATTCCGCGCGGCCCAGCGCATCACTCCGTTCTTTTGCACGACTTGATCGAATAAAACGAGCGCCCGATCCAGAGTGTGCTCGCTCATGCTCGACATGGCTGATTCTGCCGCGAAAAAGAGCGCTTTTTCCGCGAGCGGGTCATTCGGATTCTGTTGCGCGATAATTTCAAACTGCGTCTGCGCATTTGCGAAATCCTGGCGACGGTAATAGAGCTCCGCCAATTTCATTCGAACTTCCCGAGCAAATTGCGATTCGCCATGCTGCTCTAGAAATCGCTTTCCGAGCTCAATCACTTTCGATTCGTTGCCGCCGGCTGCTTCTTCTACCCAGATGCGGAGATAATCGGCGCGTTCGGCGGCAGCAGCGGTCGGTCTGGAGGCGGCTGCGTGATCCAGATCTTTCCGCGCTTCATCCAGTCGCGGCGGTGAGGAATGAAACGCCAACTCGGCCAAGCCCACCCAAGCCTCCGACACTCGCGGATTGTTTGGAAAATCGTGAATGACTCGCTGCAACGAGGCCGCAGCTTTTTTGTCGGCCTTGGCAGCCTGCATCAAACCTTCCTCCAATCGCAAGTCGGCACTTGATTGTTCGTCGCCACCCTGTTTTTCGAGTTGGTTGTAATCAGCAATGAAACGAGTGTGATT
>JBKPBJ010000342.1:0-6304 GCA_046726875.1 Verrucomicrobiota bacterium | reverse complement strand
TTCTCGCTGCTGATTGTCCAAAGCTTTCGATTTCGCGTCCAGATCGCTGAGTTGCCGTGAGATCGTTTCTTTAGTTGCACGCGCGCTTTTCTCCGCCCCTTCCACTTCGCCTTTGAGCTTGTCGGCCTCGATCATCAATTCAAGTTCCTGATCTTCAAGTTTGTGAATTTCATTCTCGTACCGCTCAATCTCGTGACCAAGCGCTTGGAACTCGTCGTTTTTCCTGGTTTGATATTGCTGCGTTTTGAGCCGCAAAATGCTTTCGGTGCGCGTGCCGACGTCAAGCTCCAACTTCTTACGCTCAATCTCGACCTGGCGCGTTTTTTGTTTCAGCGCGTCGACACCCGCTACGCTTGCAGCCAGTTGCGATTCGAGATGACTGCGTTCCAGCGGGAGCGTCTTAATCTCAGCCTGGATCTGCCTGATCTTTTGTTGTCGATCTTGGAGAACGAGCAGCTGTTCCAGTTCTGAATGCACGCGCGCTCAACCTATTGATTCGGTGAAGCGGCGTCAATCGCTGGCGATTTGGACAGTGACGACATGGCGCCGCTGTAAAAGCGCGAACATGTCCGCACACCCCAAAGCACGGGTCAATTCATTCGAGAACACGGGCTCTACTGGCCAGTGCCTCGGATTTGGTCAAAGGCATCGAGCACCTGTTCCGGGCGCGCGCGCACGGCAATGTTGTCGGTCAGATTAACCCAGCGAACCACGCCATTCGAATCAAGCAGAAATTCCGCGGGGCGCGCGATGTCCGCTCCTTTTGGTCCCGCCCCGGGATGCAACACATCATACCGGCGAATAACCTTCCCCTTCGGATCGGAAAGCAGCGGAAGCGTGTACCCAAGCTTTTGCGATTGCCGTTTGTTGACATCCGGCGGATCCACGCTGATGCCGACGACGCGAATGCCACGCGCTTCGAACTCCGGCAGCCTTTGCTGAAAACTCCGCAACTCGGAGTTACAAAGAGGTCACCAGAACCCGCGATAGAAAATCAGCGCGGCACCTCTGGAACCGGAGAGCAAATCGCCAAAGCCGACCGGATTTCCATTTTGATCCAATAGTATGAAGTCCGGTGCCTTTTGCCCAACACGCGGCGCGCCACTCGAAGCGGGAACCTGTCGCAGCACGTAAAAAATTTCGAAACTGAAAAACGCGATGAGGAACACAGCAATCGCTGCGAAGATCGAGCCGAAAATCTTCCCGCGGTAAAGCTGCGGCCGACCGAACGCGCGAAACAGACCGACAACCAACAACACGATACCAATTCCAAAGAGCAAAAGACTCGCCCATGGAAAATCGCGCGTGATTGGAAACCGCGCGAAAAACCCATATGAAAAGAGTCCGATGATGACGGCTAAAAAACCGACCCAGATCGGCCAGTTCCATTTGCGTTTCATGTTGTCCTCGCTGTTGCCATCCGCAAAATCCATCGGTAAAGCACAAACGCGATCACGACGAATGCTACCCCGCCGATGATAATTCCGGCCGTTTCAAATCCGGGGCCCACCACGGCCAACGGCGCAGCTTTGCCGGAGAACACAACGATCGCGGAAAGGATGACACCGATGATGCTCTCGCCAACGATCAAGCCCGACGCGAGAAGCACGCCGAGCTGTTTAGTCGCTTCGGGCGTTGGTGTGCGATTCGCTCGTTGGTCGAACAACCAGCCGACAATCGCGCCGACGACAATCATCAACGTGCTTTGCGTCGGCAGATAAATTCCGAGGCCCACGGCCAACGGCGGAACGCGCATGTGTTTCGTCGTGCGCGCGAGGATTTCGTCCAACAAAATGATGCCGATGCCAATCAATCCGCCGATTCGGATCAAGCTCCAGTCAATGTCCGCGGCTATGACGCCTTGAGCCAAAGAGGAAATCAGTCCCGCCTGCGGTGCCGGCAGTGGATGCGGTCGAAGCTCTGCTCCCGGGGCGCCGACGAAACCGTAGGCGTGATTCACCAGATCGAGCACTGGCGGAATCACAAATGCGCCCGCAATGACACCGATGACCAGTGCCACCTGCTGTTTCCACGGCGTGGCATCAACCAGTTGGCCGGTCTTGAGATCCTGAAGGTTGTTGTTCGCAATCGCAGCGACGTTGAAGATGACCGCAGTAGTAAAAAGAGCGAAGGCCATCAGTGCTTTGCCCGCATCTGGTGACACGTATGGCTTAATGCCGATCACAAGCAGTAGGGCAGCGCCGATCACCACTAAAATGCCGATCCCAGACAACGGGCTGTTGGACGAACCGATCAACCCTGCCATATAACCGCAGACCGCCGAGACGAAGAAGCTCATCAACACGACATAGGCGACCCCGCCAATGATGAGCGTTGGGAGATGCGCACCGAGGCCGCTCGTATTGCCGAAATAGCCGAGCAACCACCCGATCGGCAGCATGCAGATTAACGTGACAAGACCAACAATGCCGATCGGAATGTCGCGCTCCGTGATCGGCAGCGTGTCGGCTTTGCCGGCTTTACGCGCCCGTGAAGCAGCCATCGCACTCGTGAGACCGCTCGCAACCGGCTTCACTAATTTCAGCAGTGTCCAGATGGCCGAAACGCCGATCGCCCCAGCGCCGACGAAACGGACTTTGGTGCTCCACGTTTTCTGCGCGAGCATAGCTGCGGCCGTCGTCATATCGCCGGCAATTGCCGAAAAATGCGGGACGCCCCAACCCCAACCAATCAGTGCGCCAATCAACATCGCGATCCCAACGGAGAGACCAACCAAATGGCCAATCGCCAACAGCGCGAACGAAAGCGCAAAGTCATAGCCGCTGACTGCGCCGCGTCTGCCAATTCGAAAGGTTTGCGCGACGTCCGCTGCGAAAACTTGCGTACCGACGACCACCGCGAAGACGGCGGCAACGATCGATCCCCACAGCACCGCGAGCAGACCTGCGCGGCCATGTTCGATGTCAGAAGCGTGCTCGGAACTTCCGCTGCTCCCGACCTTGAGTACCTCGGCACACGCGACGCCTTCGGGGTACGGGAGATCAGAAGTCGTCACTAACGCGCGACGCAACGGAATTGAGTACATCACACCTAGAATTCCGCCCAACGCGCAGATCCAAAACGAGGTCCAGAACGGAAATTCCGTCCAATAACCGATCATGATCAAACCTGGCAATACAAAGATGATCGACGACAGCGTCCCCGCCGCGGACGCGACCGTTTGCACAATGTTATTTTCTTGAATCGTCGCATCGCGGAACCCGCGCAGAATCGCCATCGAAATCACCGCCGCCGGAATCGATGTCGAAAAAGTAAGACCGGCCTTGAGACCGAAGTACACATTTGCCGCGGTGAATACCAGCGTGATGACCACTCCTATGATGATGCCGCGGACAGTGAGTTCAGCACGCACAGAGCTCGCAGAATAGTGTGCAATCACCCAATGGGTCAAGGCGTTGCAATCAATCGCGCTGGGGCGGTTCCCGACTCAGCGGAGAATGGAGCGGTTGGGAACCGCGACATGGCCGGTTAAGCCGCGAGGGTAGCGGTCGAGGTCGCGGGAAGCGGTCGAGAGATAACTAGTGTGGAACAGCCGAACGGGTCAAGAGTGCTTGCGTTTGCTAAAGCTGTTCCGTCAAATGAGCGCCGCAAACGCATGATACAGAGCGCGCGCCAGCCGAAGCTGGTTGCGTCCCGGCGCGACAAGCCTCTGCTGGCCGGATGAAAACGACGCTTGGGAGTAGCGTTGGTTCGTTGATTGTCAGTTGTTCTGCCTGCTTCTCCATGCCTCTCCCCTTGTTGCGTGGATCTACTCGCCTTGATTGCTTTTTTATAATTTCTCTTCGTCGGTATCTTGTTCGCCGTGATGTTTTGCTGGTGACGCGCCCGAAAGCTCAGCAGCGGTCGATCCGCCAGGATCTGTTGCTACTTATGTTTAGCACAGGCGCGCTGCCGGTCAGAATCTTTCCACTGGCGAGATCTGGCGCTCAGTTGCGCCGATGCGGCCGGCTTCTTCTTCGCCCACTACGGCAGTCCGGAGATCCGCGATTTCTGTGTTGATCTCGTGAAACGCGCTTTCCGAGAATTCGTGAGCTGGTAAAAGGTTTTTCTTAAAGTTACTTATGTGTTGCTGCGCGCGTTCGATTTGATCGGAAGGCAACGTGTCAAGGATTCGATGCACCGTTTCAATTTCAGGCACGCGATGGCAAATCATCATCATGTCGTTTCCGGCCTCGAGGCAGAGGCGAATGGCGTCGTTTAATCGATAACCCGTCAGAATCGCGCCCATGTCGAGATCGTCAGTCATAACCAGACCGTCGAAAGCAAATTCATTACGCAACAACTCTGTAACAATCCGGCGCGACACGGTGGCCGGCTTGGGTTGCGTCTCGAAGCACGGATACCACGCGTGGCAAATCATCATGCTGTCTACATCGCCAACGAACTGGCGAAAGACCGCCAGTTCATTCAGATCAAGATCTTCTCGGGTGCGATCGATGCGCGGCAACTGAAAATGAGCATCTGAGGTTGCGGCCGAGTAACCGGGAAAATGTTTGCCGCAGCTGGCGATCCCCTGCTCGCGCATGGCCGCATTAAACGCGCCGGCATTGCGCACAACCTGCTCGACATCTTTTCCGTAGCACCGACCGCGCAGCGAATTCTCAGCGTCCTCATCGAACGAGAGGTCGAGCACGGGACAAAGATCCAGATTGAATCCGAAAAGGCGCAACAAACGTCCGGTGATGTCGCCGTGACGCCGGATCAGATCGATATCGTTCTTATCGCGCAATTGTTGCGCGTTCGGCGGTTCGTTTCCGATGCGGCGTAGTCGCGAAACGCGCCCGCCTTCCTGGTCGATTGTAATGATCGGCTCGGTGTCGCTTAGCTCGCGCAAATCGTCGATGAGCTTTCGGAGTTGCGTTGCGCTCTCGATGTTGCGTCCGAACAGAATGAATGCCCCCGGTTGGATGCGCCGAAACAAGTTCGCTGTTTCCTGATCGAGTTCTTTTCCGGGAACACCCGTCATGATCAATTGACCAACCGTATCGGCGTTCATGGGGCGCAAAGATGAACGCTCAACCCGCCTCCGGCAAGTCTCCGGCGTGGCAGGCGCGCAACGTTCAACGCCCCACGCAGAATCCAGCGAAGAACTGCCCTGTTCCGTTGTCCAAATTTGCCTAACCAGTACTGCGGCGCTGCGCGAGTTGATACATCAAAGGTCCCGTCGCAATCGCCACAGCGGCACCGATAACTGCTGGCAAACCGTATTCACCGTCGACGAATGAAACGCCGATCACGGCCAGTAACACTGTCATTGGCAGCCCCGCGAGAACTGCCACACCTGTGCGGCCCAGCGGAATTCGGAACACGCCGCGCAATGACGGTTCGATTTTGCGAAGTTGAATCAACGCGCCAAACTCCAGGAAAAGCGCAAGCGAATACAGGAGCACATCGGCAACGACGAGCTTACTGAAAGTTACAAGAGCAAAGAGCGAGTAAAAGACTGCTGACACAATGACAGCTGTCCGCGGCGTGCCGCGCACATCCAGCCTCGCAAGAGGTTTCGGCAGCAGACCATCATCGGCGAGCACGAATGGAATTCGTGAGTAGCCAAGCAGCAGTGCGTTGAAAAGTGCAAGCGCGCCGATCATTCCGCCAAGTGCGATCCAGATTGCGAACCATCGGACGGCGCTTCCGGCCGCCGCTGCGGCGATCTGCGGCCAACCGCCTTCAGTCCACGTAGTCCAATCGGTCGAACCGAGCGCGGTTAGCAACGGCACAAAATAGCCGATAGTGACAAACGGCAGCGCGACCGCGAGCGCTCGCGGATAGGTACGCGATGGATCTTTCACCTCGCCTTGCGCCGTAGAAGGATTGTCCCAGCCGATGTAATTCCAGAGCGCAATCGAGATGCCCACCGCCAGACCACCGAGTCCGTGCGCCTGTTCCGACGCGAACGGTTGCCACGGTATGTGAGTAATTCGCAGCGCGCTCGCGATCGACAACGCAAGAAAACCGAACATCACGAAGCAACCAGCGATGATTGAGGTGCGACTCACGTTCACCGACCCACGGACGTTGATCCATGTTGCGCCCCAAATCATGGCAAGGGAGACGAGCCATTCCATTCGCGCGTCCAATCCGGGCACGAAATAGCGCAAATATTGATTGAACAGCACCGGATAGATCGCCATGTCCACAAGCGAATACATCCAGGTCAGCCAGCCATTTTGAAACGCCCAGAAGCGCCCGAATGCGCGATCGACCCAGCGATAATAACCACCCTCCTCCGGCAACATGCTCGCGAGCTCACCAACGATGAGCACTTCGGGCACGGACCAAA
>JBKPBJ010000341.1:0-6443 GCA_046726875.1 Verrucomicrobiota bacterium | reverse complement strand
CGCGTTCCTATGTCGTCACGATGCATTGCTACGTCGATGACGCCGGTCTCGACGCCAACGTTCTCGATCTCCCGAATGAAAGCCGCGATTCGGCGCGCGATCTCTACGCCGCGCGACGGAATCCCGGCGAGCACAACTCTTTCGAGGTGCGGGTTTCGCTCGATGATCTCGTGCGCAATCCGGCGTAGCGCGCGACGAATTGCTTCCGCGTCCATGATCGGGACGCCGGCGGCTGAATTTTGTTTTGGCTTCACAGGTTCCTTGGCCACCTCTCAGGATCGCCTTAAAGGTACAAAAAATTAGGAGGCGGCCTGTTCGGTGCGCGCCTCCTTTCGTCGTCGCTCTCGCCAGTTGGAGCGATGTTTAACGATCCAATCCAGCAAAGCTCGTTCAAAGCCGATGTCTTTTCCGGCTTTTTCGCTTTCGATCCATTTGTGCTTCAAAATTTCCGCGCGCTCTGCGAGGAACTCCTTGTAGAGCGCCGACTCCTTGACGAACTCCGCTTGGTCTGCTTCCGAAGGCGGCATGTCCGCTTTTTCTTTCATAAGATTTCTTCCTAGTCAACTCCGAACAGCTCTATCGCGGCAACAAATCAAACACCGGAATTAGACGAGTGGATCGCGAATTTATTCCGTTTGCGGTACGCGCGTTGGATGCCTCACTATGGCAGCGCTTTACGAATGTCGGCGGCAATCCGCTTAACTTCCGCCGTTACCGGTGATTGCCGGTCCTCGGTCACGATTGGAATCCCGCGATCGCCACCC
The DNA here is from genome assembly GCA_046726875.1 of Verrucomicrobiota bacterium. Lineage (GTDB taxonomy): Bacteria > Verrucomicrobiota > Verrucomicrobiia > Chthoniobacterales > UBA10450 > Udaeobacter. Next base: position 5,679 of record JBKPBJ010000341.1, on the reverse strand, counting down.
TCGCGCGTGGCGATGTCGATCGGAATCTGCCCAAGCAAGGGCACACGCAACCGTTTAGCTTCCCGTTCGCCGCCGCCTGCGCCGAAAATATCATAACGTTTGTTGTCCGATGGCGAGAGGAAATAACTCATGTTCTCGACCAGGCCGAGCACCGGTACGTTCACCTTTTCGAACATGGTTGCGGCCTTGCGTGCGTCGATCAAAGCTACTTCCTGCGGCGTCGTGACGATGATCGCTCCCGACAACGCGACGGTCTGCACGATGGTCAGCTGAATGTCGCCCGTACCGGGCGGAAGATCGAGCACCAGATAATCCAGTTCGCCCCATTCGACCTGCCGCAGAAATTGCTGCGTGTAACGCGTCACCATCGGCCCACGCAAAATCGCCGGCGAAGTATCGTCGAGCAGAAATCCCATCGACATCAGGCGCAACCCGTATTGCTCGATTGGGATGATCATATTTTCATCCGTCGCCGTTGGCCGCTCGCGTGTGCCGAACATCAGCGAAATGCTCGGCCCATAAATGTCGCAATCACATAGGCCAACGCGTGCGCCGGTTTGCTCCAATGCTACTGCAAGATTTGCCGCGACTGTTGATTTGCCTACGCCGCCTTTTCCGCTTGCCACTGCGATCACGTGTCTGACGCCGGGAATCCGAGTCGCCCCCATACTGGGGCCCGCACCTCCGGGCGGCGCGTGGATGTCGATCAAAACTTTCGCGCTGCGGACTCCGTCAATCCCGCGCAACGCCCGTTCTGCATCATTTTTGATTGATGCGGGGATGTTTGGATCATTGGTCGCGAGTGCGAGTTGCACCTTTACGTCGTCGTTATCGATCTGGATCGACTTCACCAGTCCGAATGAAACAATATCGCGAGTGAAGCCGGGATATTTCACGGCCTTCAACGCGTTCTTTATTTGCTCCTCGGAAAGCGACATGCACAAAACTTTACGTGCGCGACGCGAGAGGTCTAGGTGGATCGGCTTCTCCCGAAGACGATGGCAGAGAAATCGCCGTAGGCGCAGATAGCAAGCGGCATTGAAATCAAGGTGAATTGGACGGCGTCGACTTTTGAAGGAGATCGATGCGTTCATGCGTTTGTCCGACCTCGACGACGAGCCCCGAATAATTCCATTGCCCGAGTGACTTGGTCGCCGACACGTAAATTGTCCCTTTTCCCTTGGGACCGGAGATCGGAATCGCCAGATTAGATTCACCGGACGCGCCGTTCACGTTCGCATTTCCCGAGACCAGAAATCCGTCTTTGATAGGTGAACCGAGAGCTTCGATCACGGCAGGATGCATCTTGGCGCGGGCTAGAGCTTCTTTGTAAACGTCGGTCGATTTCATCGCGCTGAAGACGATCACGAGTATTGATCCGACAAACGCGAAGAACAGCAGTGCCAGAGAAAAACAGCCCAGCGGCACGAACCATTTCCAGTTTCGATTCCACCAGTTTGATATCGGTGTTGCGGCCTGCGTCAGCGGCTGATCCACAGGCCCCTTCTACTTTAGTGACGAACTTGTTTGCAACGCATCTCTTCAAGCGCTCTGAGCTTGACGGTTTTGATCGTCTTCAGGCAGGATGGCAGGCATGAAGCGACAACACCTTTTCCAAATTGTTTTTGCAGTCGTGGTGCTAGCAGTGATGACTGCATGTGAAACTGTCCCGAGCTCCGGCCCGGCCGCGCTCGCCGGGCAATGGACCAACTCGCTGGGTACGGTCTGGACCATCAATCCCGACGGAACGTTTCACGTTACAGCTACAAAGCCAAAAGCACAGATCTGGGGCACCTATACGCTTACCGGCGACACCATTACAGTTCAGGAGACTCGCCGGAAAGGGGCGGTGCCCAAGAGTTGCAGAGGCCCTGGCGTGTATAAGTTCAGCCGGCCAGACGCTAACACTCTGGCCTTCGTGTTGGTGGGTGACAAATGCAAGCCGCGCATTCAAAACGTCACCCAGCCGTGGCATCGCCAGTAGGTCAATAGCAATCGACGCAGCAACGTTGTAGCGGTGCTTGTGCCAAGCACCGGACATTGCTCAGTCATTGGACACAAACGTCTCTACAACAAATTGAGATAAATTTCTTCGAGCCGCTGCGCTTGCGTGGACAGGCCAAAATTCGTTCGCACTCTCTCCGCGCCTGCATGCGCGATGCGCGAAACAAAACCGGGGTCTTGTGCTGCATCGAGCAACGCTTGCGCCAATGCGGAATCGTCACGCTCTGGCACAAGCACACCGCTCACGCCGGTTTCGATTGCTTCAGGGATGCCGCCGTGCCCGGTAGCAAACACTGGCAGGCCGGTGGCCATCGCTTCCAGCATCGAATTTGGGATGCCCTCCTGATTTCCATCGTGGCCAGTCTGGCTGGGGTGCAGAAAACTGTGCGAGCGATAATAGAGCTCGCGCAATTGCTCCTGCGAAATGAAACCTGCGAATGAGACGCGGTCGGTAACACCTAATTCCCGCGCAAACTTCTGGAGTTCGGGAAGTAAAGGTCCTTCGCCGGCAATCGTTAGCGTCGCGTTTGGGTGTTGCTTCAAAAAGGTTGTGAAAGCGCGAAGGGTTACGGGCAGACCTTTTTTTTCGATTAATCGGCCCGCCTGCACGAAACGCCACTCACCGTTTTTCGGAACTGTGCGGTCGCGAAAAGGAAATTCCTCCAGCGGAATTCCGGTGCGCTGGACTTCGATCTTTTTTGGGTCGGAGCCGAGATCTATGAGCGCACGCCGCAGCGATTCTGACCTAACGAGGATCAGCTTCACTGCATCGAGCATCTGCAAAGTCGCTTGGCGATAGGCCGGCTTATTCATATCCACCATGGCATCAGCGCCATGAAAAGAAACGATCGACGGATTTTTCCATGCGCGAATCAGCGGCAGCAGATGCACAGCAATATGGCCAAAGTAGATGTGCAAAAGACGTGCGCGCGTTTCACTTAAAACTCTGAGCAACTCCCTCAGTTCCGCATCCGAAATCTGCCACGGCTTGTCGCGTACTTGCCTGAACCAAAAGCGCCGAAGGAAATGCGTTCCCGGCTTGGGAACGATGTGAACAGAGTCAAAGGGATAGCGCTCCGCATTTTCGCGTTTCTGCGCAATAACGACTGGTGCGCATCGTTGTAGCGCGGTGATTTGCCGGTAGATGTGCAGCATCTCCGGCTTGAGAAACGTCGCGCAATAACAAGCGATAACCGGGCGTGTTTCGGCAGATGGGACTTGCAACGCTCAACGCTCAACGCTCAACGTTCAATGTTCAACTCCCGCCTCGTCGTCGCCCTCGATCTCCGCTCGCGATGCCGCTGAAGGACGAGGACGACTACGGGCACGAGAACGAGAGCTAGCTCAAGTCGAAAACTGCTCGCGCACGTCCGGCGGTAGACGGACTGGCCGGCCGCTTTGGCCGCTGATAGGACACCAGAGTGTCCGAGCGTTCGATAACAGTTGACGATCGCTGCCCCTTCGAATTTCAGTGAACCGTTCAAACCTAAGCCGGCTGGCTTTGCCCACCCACGTGCGGAGCACGACTTGCTCGCCCAGACACGCAGGCGCTTTGTAGTCGATCTCGTGCCGCAATACCACCCAGCCGATGCTCCCTTGCGCTTGCGCGCTGGCAACGGCACGCCAATGCGCTGTGGCAACTTCCTGGACCCACCGCAGGTAAACTGTGTTGTTCACATGATTCTGCTCGTCGATGTCTTCGGGGAGAACTGCGACAGTCATTTCAAAAGCAGCAGAGGACATTGGATAATGAATCAGACTGTTTCGTTTCTCTCAGACTAACAAGCATAGATGGATTGTAGGGCAGGCGCTCCGCCTGCCGGCGGCAACCGATGCGGTCGCTCTACAACGCGCGAAGACGAGCTCAGAAAATATTAAATCGCCGCATCAATTCCTGCCGCGCTTCCATGGCCTGTTGCGGATTCATCCGGCTGAGCACTTTCTCCCGGCGCTCGCGATCCATTGCTGCAAGTTCGCGCACGAGCTGGTTCCGCGCTTTCCATTTCGCATATTTAGCCGAGCCGATGCCGAGCGCGAGCAACGCGGAAGCGACCCAAACCGTAATGTCTGTTGCGGTGACGAGAAGCATAAGAGCGAAAGTGGCAGGAACAATTTACAAAGCAGAGTCTTGCGTTGCAAAATTTGGCCGGAGTGCCGCCTTCGCCAAGGCTACGGCGCCCAAGGGAGACCGCCGCTCCTTGAACGATACTGGCGTTGCGCATTTGACGTTCCTCAGACGGGGCGGAGATTTGCTCCCGATGCGTGCCAGCGGAGTGATTCTCGCGATTGTATGCGCCGGCGTGCCATTCGCAGATGTGCGTGTGACACGAGCGCAAGAGGCCACTTCGGCAAATCTTCCAGATCAATTTCATCCCTGGGAATTGAATGCTACTTCGAAGTCGAAAAAGAAAAAGGCCGAATCGAGCTCGCAAAGTCTGGCAACGGCGCCGAAGCAAAATGTTGCACCTGCGTCCCAGCAAACGCCGGCTACGGAAGAACTGCCCACGGTCATGCCGGCTGAAGAGAAGCATCCACAGCCGAGCCAGGCAGATGAGGCCAGGACAAACCTCACGGCGGCACGTGTCGCGAAGTCGGCGCCGCCTCCGGAGGAATCTGCGCCGGATATTGCGCCGGTAGAAACGAAACCTCGACCGAAAAAGCGGCCGCGCCCTGCTATGCAGTCCGAGGCAACGAGTGTGTCGCCGCCCGTTCCGATGTCGCTATCGGTTGCTCAATCGATGGCAATTCGCGCGCCTTTGCCTGAATACACGTACGAAGCGAAACGTCGCAACCTTACTGGAAGCGGTACGTGCCTCGTGACCGTTGACCCGGCGACTGGAACGGTCACCGACGCAAGGATGTACCAAAGCACTGGCAGCACGATGCTCGACAAGCTCACCATCCAAACATTTAAAAGCTGGCGGTTTAAATCCGGCACAGTGTCGCAAGTCCGGGTACCGATCAGCTATGAATAAGGTCACGTTTGGCTAGGAATTATTTTTTCTGTGGCCGACCATTTCACTGGACGCGAGTACGGCCGCAGGGTGCGTTCGCCGCGAGTTCGCTTTCGTGAACTTCTATGAGTTCGCCCCTCACTTGCGTCGCCGTGTCCGGACACCAACAATCTCGTGAAGCGCATGTTTGCCGGTCTTACCAGGAAGTCTCACGCTAATGGTTTTTCCCACGCGAACCCGGCCCTGAACTGCGTGGAGTACCCCCTCAGATACTAAGAACTCGGTTCCGGCTCTTTTATTTGCCCGCTCTACTCGGTTAGCGATGTTCACTGCATCTCCAATGGCAGTGACTCGCTCTTGCGGTCCACCGCCCACCGTGCCAACGACTGCGTCGCCAAAATGCACTCCGACCCCAATTTTAAAAGAGCATTGGAACAATCTCGTCACATACGGCTGCAAATCCTCTTTTACGGAGCGGAGCATATCAAGGCCAGCCAGGACGGCTTCGAGGGGCGCAGATTCTGAAGGTTCAACTCCAAAGAGCGCCATTAATCCATCACCTGTATAACAGGCAACGTGGCCCCCGTTATCCATGACAGCTTTCTCCATGTGATGATAGAAGCGCCTGAGAACATGGATCAGATCGAAGGGAGGAACCGATTCAGCAAAGCTCGTTGAACCACGTATATCGACAAAGAGAATAGCGATCTGCCGTTCTTCA
>JBKPBJ010000340.1:0-7519 GCA_046726875.1 Verrucomicrobiota bacterium | reverse complement strand
ACGTGCTTTGTTGACCGCTTCAAAAACGGCCGGATGCACCATGCCGCAACCGGCCACTTCGATCCACTGCTCGCCGCCTTTCAGAGCCTTTGATCGGACGTAAACTTCCAGACTTGGTTCCGTAAACGGGAAGAAATGCGGCCGAAATTGCACTTCGGTTTCTGCACCAAAGAGTTCCCGCATGAAAAATTCGAGCTCGCCTTTTAAATCGGCGACGCTGACGTTTTCGTCGACATACAATCCTTCGATCTGATGAAACTGTGGGCTGTGCGTTGCGTCTAGTTCGTCGCGCCGATACGCCGCACCTGAGGCAATCACGCGGATCGGAGGCGGCGCCGATTCCATGGCGCGGATTTGCACGGTGGAAGTGTGGGTTCGCAGAAGTCGCCCATCAGGCAAATAAAACGTGTCCTGTTCGTTGCGGGCGGGATGGTCCGGCGGCGTATTCAGAGCATCGAAGCAGTACCACTCACTTTCGACATCAGGGCCTTCAGCTAGCGCAAAGCCCATTCGTCTAAAAATCTGAATACCGCGCTCGTGCATTTGATGAAGCGGGTGCAGAGAACCAATCTCGTGCGGCGTTCCCGGAAGCGAGATGTCGATCGACGCGAGCGCGCCGGATTCTTTTTCGGCACGGATTTTTTCTCCGCGTTGGTCGAGCGCTGCAGTAACGGCGTTGCGCGCTTCGCTGAGCAACTTACCGACGACTGGCCGTTCCTCTTTTCCGAGCGTTTTCATCCGCTCGCCCCAGACGGAGATGCTGCCGCTTTTGCCGAGATATTTTACACGAACGCCTTGGAGCGATTTCTCATCGCGCGCAGCTTCAATATCGCGCAGCGCGTCATCGCGCAGTTGTTCGAGCGGGTGCATGAATTTCGTGATCGTTAGATCGTTACATCGTTAAATCGGGAAATCGAATCTCGATTCACCGATCTCGATTCACCAATCACGCCGCTTTCTTTTTCGATTTCGCTTTGTCTTCCAGCGCGCCCTTCGCTTGATCGACAATTGATTTGAACGCGACTTCGTCGGTGACCGCGAGGTCGGCAAGAATTTTGCGGTCCAGTCCGATACCGGCAGCTTTCAATCCTTCCGCTAGGCGGCTGTACGTCATGCCGTTCGCGCGTGCGGCGGCGTTGAGACGCTGGATCCACAGATAACGAAATGTGCGCTTGCGAGTTTTGCGGTCGCGATAGGCCCAATACTGCGCCTTCATCACCGCGTCTTTGGCGTAACGAAAAAGTTTTGAGCGGCGGCCGCGGTAACCCTTGGCTTTTTTCAGCATTCGTTTCCGGCGGGCACGGCTTGCCGGGGCATTTGTAGCTCTTGGCATTGTTGTTTTGCCCCGAGAATCTTTCGGGGCTCCTCGTTCAGTGAGCTGTTGTTCCGTTGTCGATCTTTCCTGCCTCGCTCACTGATTGATCCCACAGACGCGGGATAGGCGGAGAGATCGCGGGCCGGAAACTAAATGCTGAACGCAAAATGACAAACGCTTTTCATTCGGCCTTCGTCATTCGAGCATTCGAGTTTTGTCCTTGGGTTTTCGCCAAACGAGCCACGCGAGTACGCCGACAGCCGCGCCGCCCAAATGGGCAGCAGATGAGACGGAACTCATTCCTGCTTTCTGCTCGAGAGTGCCGATAATCTGGAACAAAATCCAGAGAACGAAAACAAACCAGGCAGGCAGTCGAATCCAGCGAAACCAGACAAAACCCCACCGCATCAGAAAAGCGAGTCGCATCCGCGGAAAATTCAGTGCGTAAAATGTAATGACGCCGGCAATGCCGCCGCTGGCGCCGATGCAAGGCGTCTGCGACCGAGGATCAAGAGCGATGTGCGCAAGGTCACCGATGAATACTGCCAGTGCAATGAGCGCGAGATAGCGCAGTGGTCGCAAAAAATTTTCCACGGCATGGCCAAACGCCAGCAGGAAATACATGTTCCCGGCAAGATGAATGATGCCTGCGTGAAGGAAGAAAGATGTGACGAACGTGAGTCCACCGAGCCGCGTCGCCTCCGCTGGAATCAACCCAAAATGTTGAACAACCTCGCGCAGATGTAGAAACGCAGGGAGACTGGCGCAAATGATGGCAGCTGAAAGCAGCCATGTTGCCCATGGTCTTCGCTGCTCTTCTGGTTCATCGAACTCGACCGGCATTCCAAGGAATGCGGCGATCTGTTTCCACGATTCATCGGGCGCGGCACTGTCAAAATCCGAGCCCTCGGCCTGTTTGGACAAACGCTCGACTTCGGCGATCGCGAGCATCTCGCGCGCTTTTTGCGGGAGTTCGAGAGCGACCGGTTCCGGCTGGCGCGGAACGAGCGTGTCAACTTCGTGAGCGTCGAACCAGATGAAATGGCAGTGTCGGCAGACACCTACGTTGATTTCCGCTTGGTCGGATAAGGCGACGCCGATCATGGGCTGGCGACACAGTGGACAAGGCAGGCCGACGCGTCCCTCGCCTCGCACCGCATGCAGCCAGAGCGGGTTTATCGATTCTGGCGTGAACCGTTTGCGCAGTAGCTCGATGGTTACTGCACGACCGCCGCAGACATCGCAAGCATACAAAACCCCGCCGGAGGTGCGCACTTCTTTCAGGGGGAGCTTGCATCGCGGGCACGTGAGCGGGATGTCGTCCGGCATTCAGCAACGCATGTAAACGTCGTTCCGAGCGAAGTCGAGGCCGCAACGCAGCCCCGAATGCTTTCGGGGCGAGGCCAGGCTTTCAATCCCGTGGCAGAGCTCTCGGTGACTTCGCGGGATCCTTCGACCCCGAAACATTCGGAGCTCAGGATGACAGCCGCGTGAGTCTTACTAATCACCTGCCATTCGACATTGTTTTGCTATAATCGCGCATGCAGTGGTTCAGCCGGGCGCGGTTATTAATCCTGATGCTGATCTGTCTTTTTTGGACCGGTCTGATTTTTGTGGGGCATTTCTTTCCAACTGCCCCATTTGTATCAGTGCCGTGGCGCGGCGAACAGAGCTTTGAAGATTTGCTTCGGCGCGAGGGTCGGAAAACCACGCCGCCGCGCGATTTCGTTTTCCTGGGGATTGATCAAAGCACATTGCAGTTGCCGCCGCTGACTCCGGAAGAACTCGCGGGCAGTCGTGGGCTGCAATTGCTGAGCGAGCGGCCGTACCCCTGGTCACGCGAACTCTGGGTGCTGTTGCTCGATCGGCTCTTCGCGGGAGGTGCGCGTCTTGTGATGTTCGATTTGGTTTTTAATAACCCCAACGACGGCGACTTGGCATTTCACGCCGCGCTCGATCGTTACCGCGACAAGGTTGTCTTAAGCGCCAATTTTGATTTGGGGAATGGCGCGCAGGAAATTACGCCAAACGCCACGCTGATTCCGCCACCCCAAATGCGCGATGATCGTGTCGGGTTCGTGAACTTTTTCCCCGATAGCATCGACGGAAAAACTCGCGCTGCGACATATCGTGTGACGGCTCGCCAGCTTGTAGGAATGCCGTCGTATCCCGGCGAAGAGGTTTACGAATCTTTTGCGGCGCGCGCGCTAACGAAGATCGGTCATGCCGACGATGTGCCGAACGATTTGCGCGGTCACATGATGCGTTTCACGACGCCGGACGCGTTCCAGCCGCGCCCGCTATATGAGGTGTTCGATCCCAAGCTCTGGCACGCAAATTATGCGGATGGCGCGTTTTTTAAGGACAAGGTCGTGCTGATCGGACCGTCCGCGCAGGTGTGGCACGACTTAGTCGATACGCCAATGAGCCCCGCCACAATGGCGCCTACGCTTCATTTTCAAGCGATGGCTGCGGCCATGGGTCACGAATTTTTGCGGGCTACGCCGCGGAGAATTGGCCTGGCGCTCGTCTGCGCAGCAGGGCTGGTTGCGTGGTTGCTCGTGGCGTTTGTGCGCAAACCGCTGATTTGTCTGGGCGGGCTCGTGGCGATTACGGCCGGTTATCTTATAGCGGCGCGATTGCTTTACGACAACACCGGGCTGCTGCTGCTCACCGTCCCAGTGCTGTCTGCGCTCGTCCTCAGCGGATCATTTTCGCTCGGGTTCGAATACTTCCTCGAGCGTCTGGAGAAATTGCGCACCCGGCGCACGCTCGAACGCTATGTTTCGAAGAATCTAGTCGCGGAAATTTTGGAAAACCCGGACAGCTACTACAGCTCGCTTCGTGGTGTGCGCGTGCCGGTGACGATCCTGTTCTCGGACTTGATTGGGTTCACCACGCTGGCGGAGAAAGCCGACCCCGAAGCACTCGTCACGCAGCTCAATGAATATCTCTCACGGATGACTTCTGTGATTTTCAGCAACGGCGGAACGCTCGACAAGTTTATCGGCGACGCGATTATGGCTGTGTGGGGTAACGTGCGCAGCCTTGGCACGGCACAGGACGCGAAAAGTTGCGCGCGCGCGGCGTTGGGAATGCGCCGGGAGTTGAGCCAACTTAATCAAGGTTGGCGCGAACAAGGCCGGATGGGATTGGGCATGGGGATCGGCGTGAACCACGGTGAGGTGATCGTTGGAAATATCGGCTCGCAGGAGCGAATGGACCCCACGGTGATAGGTGATGCCGTGAATCTGGCGTCAAGATTGGAGGGCCTTACCCGAATTTATGGCGTGGATATGCTGATAGGCGCGTCGGCTGCCGAACTGGTGCGGGACGAAGTTTATTTGCGCTCAGTAGCTCGCGTTCAGGTGAAGGGCAAAACCAAACCGGTAGACGTTTTTACTTTCGTCGCTGCACGAGGCGAAGAAACGGATCCGGAGTTTTTGAAATGGCTGGAAACATATGAGGAGGCGTTGGAGAAATTTCGTGCCCGCGATTTTATTGACGCGAAAATCCTTTTTTCACGTTTCCTGGAATTCTATCCTGACGATCTGCTGGCCAAGATGTATCTGCAGCGCGCGCTCGAATACGAACAAGCTCCGCCAGACGAAGCGTGGGAGGCGATCGAAGTCTTCAAAAAGAAATAATTCTCTCGCACAGCTGAAACAAACGTAGAACGAACATCTTGCGTGACTTTGGTGCGTTGTGGACTTCGGCTGAGACCCAGAACAAAGGCTGGCAAAATCATCGGCGCTGCGTAGAAGAATGCGCGTGAAAGAAGCGCCCAATAGTTTTCACTTCCTCGGAATTTGCGGGACCGCGATGGGCGCGGTTGCCGTCGCGCTGCAAGAGCGCGGCTTTAAGGTCAGTGGGTCGGACGAAAATGTTTACCCGCCGATGTCGAGTTTCCTCCGGGAGAAGGGAATCGCGCTCATTGAAGGTTATCGCGCGGAAAATATCCCGGCGGATGCGGACGTGGTGGTGATCGGCAATGCGATGAAGCGCGGCAACCCGGAAGTGGAGGCCGTGCTGAACCGAAAACTACTCTATCTGTCGTTGCCAGAGGTGCTCAGGAATTTTTTTCTGCGCGGCGGCCATAATCTGGTGGTCACCGGTACGCACGGGAAAACAACCACCACGGCCTTGCTTGCCTGGATAATGGAAACAGCCGGGCGTAAACCCGGTTATCTCATCGGCGGCATTCCAAAAAACTTTGGCGAAGGGGCGCGTCTAAACGATTCAAAATATTTCGTACTTGAAGGTGACGAGTACGACACTGCATTTTTCGACAAGCGCTCCAAGTTCGTTCATTACCTGCCGGAACTAGTGATCGTTAACAACATTGAGTTCGATCACGCGGATATCTTCAACAATCTCGACGAGATCAAACTCAGCTTTCGGCGGTTGCTGAATATCATTCCTCAGAACGGCATGGTCGTTGTGAACGGCGACGATCCGAATTCGGTTGAGGTCGCCAAGGATTGCCTGGCGCAGATGGTCGAGGTCGGTTTCTCGAAAAACTGCGCGCAACGGATTCGAGACGTGTCTTATTCGTCTGACGCCTCACGATTCAAATTAGGCGACGACGTTTTCGAAATTCCGCTCGTTGGCGGATTCAACGTTCACAACGCCGCAATGGCGGCGACTGCGGCGCGGTTTTATGATGTGCCCACTGCGAAAATCGCTGCTGCATTCAAGAGTTTTTCCGGCATTGCGCGCCGGCAGGAGGTTCGCGGTGAAGCGGGCGGCGTTAAGGTGATTGATGATTTCGGGCATCATCCCACTGCGATCGCTCAAACGTTGCAGGCGCTGCATCATCGCTTTCATGGGCAGCGACTGTGGGCCGTGTTCGAACCTCGCTCGAATACGACGCGGCGTGCAGTGTTTCAGCAGCAACTGCCTGAAGCGCTGAAACTGGCAGACGGCGTTTTCATTTCGCAGGTCGCCCGGCTCGAACAAATCCCCGAAGATCAGCGGCTAAAACCGGAGCGGGTTGTCGCGGCCATCTCCAGGGCCGGCCGGCCTGCGTTCTACGAGCAAAATGCGAACGCTATCGTGGAGCGAATTATTCCGATGCTCCGGCCAAAAGACGTGGTCGTGGTTTTCAGTAACGGCGGGTTCGACAATATCCACGAGAAGCTTCTCGCCAGGTTAAAAGGTTAAAATGGTTCCAATTGTTACAAGGGAGTTCCGATTCAACGATGTAACTTCTGAACCAATCACTTGGTCGGCGGAGCCGCCGACGTATGATCGTGCACGATGCGCCAGCCTTCCGGCAGGTGTTTGAAAATGAGTGTGAAGCGTCCGTGCGGCTCATCGTTTGCGCGCTTTAGCCGCCAGCGGCCAAGCACGATAGCCGCATCAGGCGAAAGCATGGTGACTTCAATGTCAGAAAAACTGAGCGTTCCCATTTTCGCGCGATCAGAATATTTTACGCGGTACCGCTCGCGCACTGTTTCCCAACCGCGTCTGACTTCGTCCTCTGAGACAAACACCGTTGACGCCGATCGCGCGTAGCCGTTCATGAACGCGTCTATGTCGCCGCGATTCCAGGCGTCCTGCTGGGCGATGAGGACGGACTGAATCTCAGCCACTGAATTCGGAGACTGTTCGGGCGCGGCACAAACAAACACCGCTGTCACAAATCGACAGGTGATGGGAAGCGTGAGTGTGGTTTGCAATGACATCGATCTCCTATAAACTAGCACTCCCTGCCGCGCCCAGCGTGAGCACTGAAGCCATCGTTCCACTTGAGAGAAATACGTTGACCGACCCGATAAATCTACTACGGTCGCCCATCCAGCAAGGTGAGACTGTGCATCGGCTTTTCTGCATCGTGACGCTCGTGCTTGCCAGCGCGACCGTAGTTTCCGCTCAGAAGGACTCGCAGCGCCCCACTCTGCCTGCGGTCAAGGGAGTCAGTCCGCCGACGCAAGAGGATTCGCCTACCGCGCCGCCGAACGCGCCGGCTACGGTGCGACTGCAATTTCCCAACAGCGACATAGTCGACGTGTTGCATCTCTACGAGCAGCTCACCGGCAAAAAATTGGTGATGGATAATTTCGTGCAGGGCAAGGTCAACATTTTCATCGCAAAAGACGTATCGCGCGAAGAGGCGATCAAAATCATTGAGATGAGCATGGCGCTCAACGGGATTTCACTCGTTCCGGCGGGTCGCGACATTGTTGATGTCGTCGGCGCCGG
>JBKPBJ010000339.1:0-1578 GCA_046726875.1 Verrucomicrobiota bacterium | reverse complement strand
GTAAATCATCCGCACGAATGCCGATCCGCAGAGGAGCGCGCTCATTCATTTGGCTGAGTCCCGGTCCAGTTGGGTTTAGGATCGCGCGAAGCGGCGCTCCCAAAGCGGCTCGATCTCGTTGAACATGCTTTGTAAGGTCGCAGGACGTGATCAAAGCGCCTTTTATTAGATCGGCTCGCAGCGCGTCAAGTACAATCGCCGCAAGCGCCAATCGCCGATTCGAGTAAGGCAGGCAACTCTTGATCTGCATGCACAATAAAGCGTCCAGCGTCGCTGCGCTCTGCGGCCACAACCAAAATTGGTCGACCTTTGCCGTCCGTAGTCGCTATACAGTCGCAATTCCATCCAGCGTTGCTGAGATTTTCGATGATGATTTCCCAATACTTCACTCGATCACCTCGATTTTCATGACAGGATGAATTTCCCAAGCCGTCGAGCGCCAGGGATGATGAAACCCGTTCTTGCTGAAATACTGCACAGTCGAACCTACGTCTGCAGCGCAACCCTCGTCGATTGGTGATCCGCGCCCGCGCAGCCAATTAGCATGATTCCAGTGAAGAGAGTCATCAGCGTTTTCATTGGCTCTTTTTTACGAACCGTATTTGTTTACATGTCGGCAACTTTGAAATTCCGGCGGTTTCAATCCTTGGGAATCTATAACGCTATGAACCGGAGAAAAGTCGTTCTCCTTTGTTGCGTGGTAGTATGCGTTTTCGCAGCCTCGACTGCGATGGCGCAGATAAGGGGGCACGCTAATTCGGTGCCGCGGATGGGAATGCGCGGGGGGTTCACGCCACCTTCGATTGCCCGAATGCCGATGCACCGCGCTCCAATGATGAACTCAGCCTCGGGCCTTCGGCCCTTTAACCGTTTCAACGACGGCCACTTTGATCGAGGCGATCGATTTCGTCGCTTCCACCATTTCAATAAGATCATCTTTATTGGCAACTTTGGGTTTCCATGGTGGTGGGGTCCTTGGTGGGGTTTGAACTCGGGCTACTTCCCATACGCACCCTACGAATATTCTGAATATTCTTATCCGTCCTACTATTCCGGCTACGGATACGGGTATGGTAACTATGGCGTTGGCTACGGCTATGCCTATCCATCTGTGATGTACTACGGCAGCTATTACAGCGGCACGAACTACAAAAATGACGATGAAAGTGCTGTGCGCGATGTCCTCGCCGAATACACAGTTTCTTGGAACCGCCACGACACGGCCGCCGTCGCTCGTCTCTTCACAGAAAACTGCGACTACGTAAACATCGCCGGTGTCCACTTGAAAGGAGTGCAGGAGATTGTCCAGCGGCAGGCGGATTTGTTTCAGGACAGATTAAAGACCGCCGTTCGAAGACTTACTGGAGCAGAAGTTCGTTTTTCAACACCCGATGTCGCACTTGTCCATGCCACATGGGACGTGACCGGTTCGAGTCGTCCCACTAGAGAGGCCGTTCCGGTCCTGAAAGAAATCACCACGATGACGATGGTCAAAACTGACGGGAAGTGGCTAATCACGGCTTTTCAGGACACAGAGAGCGGGGGCTCGACGAAGTAAAAGAGCACAATCTTGTGACT
>JBKPBJ010000338.1:0-7040 GCA_046726875.1 Verrucomicrobiota bacterium | reverse complement strand
GAAACTCCCCGCCGCTTTCAACAGCTCCCGGCTTTGTAAGATATGAAATGGCGGTCGATCTGCCATTTCCGCTTCGGTTTCCCGCCATTGCCACAGCGCGCGAAGCACTGCTCCCGTATGCGGATCGAGCGCGCCAGCTCCTGCAACGCGCCAAAGTTCATCCTGGGTCCGTTCGCGCCCGGTGGCAGCCAACTCAATCGCACGCTCGCAAGATTGCCGAAACCAATCGCGGCGCTGAACTCGCTCCAGCTCAACCTCTAATTTTGCCGCAAGCAGCAACAAATAATGCACGTCGTCGGCCGCGTATTTCAGCATCCGTGGCGGCAGCGGGCGCAGCGCCCAGTTTGCCTTTTGCGAATGTTTGTGAAGCTCGACACCGAAGAAGCGCTTCACCAGCGCACCCAGGCTGAATTCGCGGATCCCAAGCAACCGCGCTGCAATGACCGTGTCGAAGATTCTGGTCGCCGTGAAATTCAAGCCGCGCCGGAGCATCCGCAGATCGTAATCGGCAGCGTGCAACACAATTTCTCTCGGTTCCAACGCGCGGCGCAGCGGCGCCAAATCGAGATTACTCAACGGATCGACTATGAAATCGTCCTGTAGCCGGGATCGATGATCGGGGTGCTTTTCGAACTCATGCCGCTCCCCACCGGCATCAACGATGCCGGCTACAGCAGGCGCGCTGATCTGGAGCAAACAAAGTTTCTCTCGGTATGAATGCAGGCTGTCCGCTTCCGTGTCGATGCCGACGCGATCAGCGGCATTAATCTTGCGGACTAGCTCCGTCAACTGAGCGTCGGTCGCAATAACAGCGGATTGGAATGACGAATGACGAATGTCTAATGACGAAGGAATGACGAAACCCGAATGACGATGCGGGCGCTGCGATTCCTGCTTCGTGATTCGATCATTCGTGCTTCCTTCGTCATTCGTCATTCGTGCTTTGTCATTCCCGCCGTTCCCCTTACCGCAATCCGCTCAAGAGCAATTCGGCGTTCGTTTTGGTCACGTGCAGGTTATCGATGAGTTTCTCCATCGATTCGAGCGGGGGCAACGCGGCCATTGTTTTGCGAAGCATCAGCACGCGCTCCCATTCCTCTGGATGATAAAGCAATTCCTCGCGTCTTGTAGCTGAGAGCATCGGGTGAATCGCCGGATAAACCCTTTTCTCCTGTAGCGCGCGATCGAGATGCAACTCCATGTTTCCGGTGCCCTTAAACTCTTCGAAGATCAGTTCGTCCATTCGACTGCCGGTTTCAGTCAACGCCGTGGCCAGCACCGTGAGGCTGCCTCCCTCCTCCGCATTACGCGCCGAGCCGAAAAATTTCTTCGGTTTAATCAGCGCCTTCGCTTCGACGCCGCCCGACATGATACGGCCTTTGCCCGGCTCGAGATTATTGTATCCACGTGAAAGCCGGGTGAGGCTGTCGAGTAACAGCACCACATCATGTTTCATTTCAACGAGGCGTTTCGCGCGCTCTAGCACCATCTCCGCCACTTGGACGTGGCGTTGTACGTTTTCGTCGAAGTTTGAATGATAAATCTCGCAGTCGATCTCCCGCTGCAAATCCGTGACTTCTTCCGGCCGCTCGTCGACCAGCAGCAGGATAAGAACAATCTCCGGGTAATTTGCCCGAATCGCTTTCGCAATTTCCTTCAGCAAAATGGTCTTGCCCACTCGCGGCGGCGCAACGATGAGGCCGCGTTGGCCGCGACCGAGGGGCGTCAGCAAATCCACGGCGCGCGCGCAGACGGAGCTGGTGTTTGGATTCTCCAGGATAATTCTGCCCTGCGGAAACTGCGGTGTTAACTTGTCGAAGGCGGTAGGCTGTTTCCATTCTTCGGCCGGTTGGCCCTCGACTCTTGTAACTTTGTCGAGCGACAGAAACTTTTCGCGTTGCACCGGCAACCGCACCGTGCCGGCAACTTTTTGCCCGGGCCGCAGATCATGTTCCTGAATCAGTGTGCGCGGAACGGCCACGTCCTCGGGAACGGGCAGGAAATTTAGTTCGGGCCAACGCAGCATCGCGAAGGAGTCGCTCACCTGGTCGACAAACCCTTCCGCCGTAACGGTTGCGCCACTGGAGATCGCCACCCGCACGATGTCGAGAATGTGCTGGTGACGCGGTCGCGCGGGATGCAGATGCAAATTGAAATCGCGCGCCAGCTCTTTGAGTTTGTTTTCTGAAAATTCCTGAAGCTCGTTCAGGTCAAGGGCGCGAACTGTAGCCGGCATCGTTGATCCCGGCATTTGCGTCTCTTCGGCTGTAGCGGCGACCGTGTCGGCCGCATCTTGTTCATGCGCAGGGGATCCGCCTTCGCGCCGCTCCGGCGCAACAGGCACGCCTGCCTCTACAGTTTCCATCTGCGAAACTGATGTCTCTACTTTTTCGTCCATGTTTGCTCTTGCCATAATGCGACCAAAAACCGCGCCTGCTGCATAAGCGACGCTCGATCACCGTTGTTCCAAACGAGGTGGTCAGCGCGTCTGATTTTTTCCTCGAGTGATATTTGCGACTTAATCATGTGTTTGGCCTCGGTGCTTCTTATCGACATCCGTTTTCGCAAGCGAGCCAGTTGCACCTTCTCCGAGCAGGCCACCACGACCGCTCGGTCGCACAACGTTTCGCCGCCGGTTTCATAAAGAAGTGGAATATCAGCAAAGAAAAACTTGGGAGAATTGCGATACCTTTTCGCCTCTGTCCTCCATTGGCGGCGAATCCGCGGATGCAGGACCCGCTCAAGCGCGCGTCTTTTGGTCGCGTCGGCGAATACTATCGCTCGAAGCTTCGTTCGATTCAAGTCGCCTGCGGTTGAAAATACTCGCGCTCCGAATTCACGCCGGATTTGTTTTTGAACTTCCGGCCGATTGAGGAGCGCATGAGCCGCTTCGTCTGCATCGAAGAATGTGGCGGCCGGCAGAAGCTCGCGCAGAGATTCGACAAATGTGCTTTTGCCCGTGGAAATTCCGCCGGTGATCCCAATTGCAGGCATTGGAGTGACGTCACCGTGGCGTGATCCCTTCGGCAAGATCGACGTGGAAACTTTGCTTCATTTTGGTGGTGCCGAAGGTTAGCTCCGCCGTGTAATCACCAGCGGCAACAAACCGCTCCGGCTTTTCACCGCCGTATTCTACCCTCACATCTTTGGTGGGCCGTAAATCCCAATTCAAACGAGTAAAACCTGGCGTCCCTGGCGCCTTTAGATTCGCCACTGGTTGTCCGGTCGCTGTGGTAACAGCGATTTTGATTTCGTCGCCCGTAAAGTCGCGGAGCCAAACCGTGAACAACGCGCCCTCGGCCGGATTTTCGCCGCGATAAACTCCTTTACCGTTCGAATCCACAAACCCAGGTTGCAGATACCTGGCAGTAACGGAACGCACACTGAACAAGTGAGCCGGTTTTGCGGCGATTTCCGAAGTGAAATCCCGAAATGGAACGCTGTCGTCGAGGATGGCGATGCTCCGACCGTGCGTCGCAACGACCAGATCTGATGTGCGCGGATGAATCTGAACATCATCCACGCGCACCGAAGGGATATCGCCAATGCGCACCCAGTGGACGCCTTGATCAAAGGACGCAAACACTCCGAAGTGCGTGCCCGCGTAAAGCAGTTTCGGATTCACCCTATCTTCGCGCACCACCTCGACCGGATCGCCCGTTGGAAGATCACCCGTGACTGATTGCCACGTTTTGCCGAGATCAGCCGTACGCAAGATCGATGGACGATCATCACCCGTGCGATAGGCATTGGTAGCGACATAGGCTGAATTCGCATCGAAGTGAGAAGGTTCAATACGCGACACCCACTGGCCGCGCGCGGACTCAGGCAAATTGTCCGTTAATTCCGTCCACTTCCCGCCTTCATTTTCGGTAATCCAAAGCCGGCCGTCATCTGTGCCTGCCCATAGCAGTCCCGCGCGCTTCGGTGATTCGGCTAGTGAAAAGACGGTTCCGTAATTTTCTGCGCCGCTCCCCGCGGCACTCGTGCGTCCTGGCTCGTTGCGCGTCAGATCGGGACTGATCACCGAATATTTTTCCATGCGATCGGTCAGCCGGAACACGCAATTGCCGCCCAAATAAATTACGCCGGGTTTATGCGCGCTCATGATCATCGGCGAATTCCAGTTGAATCGGTAACGCGGCTGCCCCTCAGCCGGTTCGGGGCGTAGACGCCGTATCTCGCCATTTTGCAAATTGATCCGGTGGACTTCGCCTTGCTGGCTTTCGGCGTAAAAGGTGTCGCGATCGGTCGGGTCGAACAACACATAAAAACCGTCGCCACCTGCGAGCGCAGTCCAGTCACAATTGCGAATGCCTTCCTTGCTTTGAACGCCGCTGGGGCCCACCCAGTTTTCGTTGTCCTGAAGGCCACCTGCGATTCGGAAATACGGTTGGGTATCGTCGAGCGAGATCCGATAAAATTCGCCCGCTGGAATTTTGTTCAGATGGTCCCAATTTTTTCCGCCGGCAAAGCTTTGATAGACACCGCCATCGGTTCCGAGCAACACACGTTGGCAGACTTGAGGCTTCGGGGGTTTGCCTTTGTCTTCCGGCTTGGGCGGTTTCGGCGGCGGCACAGTTCCGGGTTGAATCGCGAACGCGTGGTCGTCGGGATGAGTTTTTTCGGTTAAATCCTCGCGAAAGTTTTTTCCACCGTCGTCGGACACGAACAACGCGAACCCGAGCAGATAGACCCGCTGGTTGTTCGCCGGGTCGATACGAATCTGGCTGAAATAAAACGGGCGCGGATCCATCGCGCTCATGCGTGTCCAAGTTTCGCCTCCGTCCTCCGACCGAAAAACTCCGCCGCTCTTGCTGCGCAGATCGTCCAACGGACCAAATCCACCTTCGTAACTTTGCACAACCGCCATTATGATTTTTGGATTGATGGCGCTGATTGCCAGGCCAATCCGTCCGGTTTGCCCGGGAAGACCGCCGCCGAGTTTTTTCCAAGTCGCGCCGGCGTCGTTGCTCTTGAAAATTCCGCCAACATCTTCGCCACCAGTCACGCTCGGACCGGAAGCGAAACTCCAGGGCGTTCGTTGGCGCGCATACAGCACTGCGTAAACAATCGCGGGATTTGCTGGATCGAGCATCACGTCGCCACAGCCTGTGCGCGAGTCGTATGGAGGCGACGCGTGAAGGATTAATTTCCAACTCTTGCCCGAGTCAGTTGTTTTAAACAACCCGCGCTCGCCACCGTCTTTCCACAGATTTCCCATCGCTGCGACGTAAGCGACCTCCGGTTTTTTAGGATCAACAATGATGCGCGGAATGGTGCGGCTCTCTTTTAAGCCAACGTTTTGCCACGTCTCGCCGCCGTCAGTCGATCGATACACACCGTCGCCCCAATCCGATGAATTCCGATCATTGGCTTCGCCGGTTCCTACCCAAACCACGTCGGAATCAGACGGCGCAACCGCGATCGCGCCGATGGAGAGCATCGGTTGTTTGTCGAAGATCGGCTGGAATGTAACGCCGTCATCGTTGGTCTTGAAAACGCCGCCATGGCCCAGACCAACGTAAAAGACGAACGGATTACGCTGATCAATGGCAACGTCGGAAACACGGCCACCCATGACTGCCGGTCCAATCGAGCGCGCTTTCAGATTTTTAAACAGCGCCTCCGTCAGCGGAACCGGCGACGGCGAAGCAGTCGGGATTGCCGAAGCCGACGGAGCTTCTTGTGCCGAGGAGATTGAAATCGGGAAAATCGAAAGAAGCAAAGCGCAGCGACGCAGAACTCGAGTTGTCATTAAGGCGCTACCATCGCGTTTCATTTCTGTAGGGCAAGCGCGTCCCCTGGTTTGGGGAGCGCACGCGCCTCGCGTGCCGATTTCGGCGCCCTCGCCGAAATCCCAGCGAGGATTTCATTGTTTCCGACGACTCGATCGCGCATGCGCCAGCAAGTGGGTGCCCTGAGTCCCAGCGATTGGTGAGGGCGCCAATCGCAGCACGCGAGACGCGTGCGCTCCCCAGCAGTTTGATATCCGCCGAACCGTTGTAACCTTGTAACCCTTGTAACTTCTTAACGTTCTTATGACTGAACAAGTTCTGGCAGGAAAGATCGGGCTCGTTTTTGGCGTCGCCAACAAGCGAAGCATCGCATGGGCGATCGCGAAAGCGTGGGCAGCGGCGGGCACACGCCTGATTTTCAATTATCAAGGCGAACGGCTAAAGGAAAACGTCGAGGAACTGATCGGCGAGTTTGGAGAAAATACTCCGCTGTTTCCCTGCGACGTTTCGAGCGACGATGAGATCAAAGCATTTTTCGACAACGTTCGGAGCCAAACCAATCGCGTCGATTTAATGCTGCACTCCCTGGCGTATGCGCCGCGCGAAGCGTTGGAGGGCGATTTTATCAGCACCACTCGCGAAGCCTTCCGCGTCGCGCAGGACGTCAGCGCGTACTCGTTAGTCGCGCTAGCGCGCGAAGCGGTGCCGCTGATGAGCAACGGCGGCAGTATCGTCGCGATGACCTATTACGGCTCGGAAAAAGTTGTGCCGCATTACAATGTGATGGGCGTGGCCAAGGCCAGTCTCGAAGCAAGCACGCGTTATCTTGCCTACGATCTCGGCCCGAAGAAAATTCGCGTGAACTGCATTTCCGCCGGCCCTGTGCAGACGCTGGCCGCCCGTGGCATTAGCGGATTTGCCTCCATGCTGAAACATTATCAGGAGCGCGCGCCGCTGAAGCGCAGTTGCGAACCCGCCGAGCTAGGCGCCACCGGAGTTTTTCTCGCGAGCGACGTCGCCGCAGCCATCACCGGCCAAGTTATTTATGTTGATGGTGGGTATCAGATAATGGGCATGTGATCCTCTCTTCCGCTTCCTCTCACTCTTGCTCTGCCTCTTACTCATACTCATGCTCTTGATCGAATGCGGAATCCAGACACTGTCGGGAGCGGTCGCGCCCTACTATCGTAAGGACATATGATCGCGCGCATTTGGCACGGATGGACGAAGCGCATAGACGCAAAGACGTACGAAGAAATGCTGCGCAACAAAATCTTTCCGTCGATCGCGGCCCGCAAGATT
>JBKPBJ010000337.1:0-6735 GCA_046726875.1 Verrucomicrobiota bacterium | reverse complement strand
CTCGAGCGGATCACCAGCCAATACCTCGAGTATCTCCAGGCATTCAAAGAACTGAACATTGAGCTGGCGGGCGAGTTTATCGTGATGGCCGCCAACCTCATTTACTTAAAGAGCCGAAGCCTGCTTCCGCGCGATCAACAGTCTCCCGAAGAAGATGCCGCGGAGGAAGACCCTCGTTGGGAATTAATCCGGCAACTGATCGAGTACAAAAAATTCAAAGAGGCGGCCGCGGAACTTAATCTACGTGCGCTGGAACAAGAGAAGATCTTCATCCGAGAAGCCGGAGCGTCGCCAGCTCTTCAGGAACCTTTGCGCCTGGGCGAAGTTGGGATTTTCCAGCTGATCAGTGCTTTCCAAACGGTGATGAAACGCATGGAAGCGCGCCAGGACGTGCAGGAGATCTTCAGTGAACGTTTTAGCGTCTCGGAAAAGATCGATTCGATTTTGCAGCGTGTCGCGACTGGCACTCGACTCCGCTTTTCCGATTTGTTTGGCAGCGCTGCCTCCAGAATCGAAGTAGTAGTCACCTTTCTTGCGCTCCTCGAACTAATCAGGCTCAAGCAAGTCCGGGCCTTTCAGAAAAACGAGTTTGAAGAAATTGAAATCACGGCCGCCTAGAAGCACAGCCATCCTGGCTGTGCACTGGCGGGCATCTTGTCTGCCGAAATTTGCCTGGCGATGTTCTAAACCATGCCGCGGGTTTTAATTGCCGGGTGTGGTTACGTCGGAGAGGCGACGGCCGATTTGTTTCATTCCGCCGGCTGGAACGTCGAGGGTTGGGTGCACTCTAAACAATCCGCGGCGCGGCTATCCGCAAAGCCGTACTCTGTTCGCCTTGTCGATATGTCACAACCCGGTGAAGTCGGTGAATGCGCGGGAGGATTCGATGCAATAATCCATTGTGCCAGCTCGCGTGGTGGTGATGCACAAGCTTATCGCGAGCTTTACCTGAATGGCGCCCGCAACCTTCTGGAAGCTTTCGCAGGAACAAAGATCCTTTTCACCAGCAGTACCAGCGTTTATGCGCAGCGCGACGGCTCGTGGGTAACGGAAGAAAGCGAGACAAAACCAGTCACGGAGACCGGCCGCATCCTTTTAGAAGTGGAAAAGTTAATCCTCCAAAAAGGCGGGGTCGTAGTGCGGCTCGCCGGGATCTACGGGCCGCGACGTTCGGCGCTGTTTAGCAATTTTCTAAACGGCACGGCCACCATTAATCCAAACAACGACCGCTTTGTTAATCAGGTACATCGCGACGACATCGCATCCGCAGTTTTTCTTTTGTTGAATCGAAGAGAGCAGGACGCCGGACAGATCTACAACGTCATTGACGATCAACCTATACTGCAAAGCGAATGCTACCGCTGGCTGGCGCAGAGGCTGAATCGGCCTCTCCCGCCGATGAGACAATCCGAGCAACCCCGCAAACGCGGCGACACGAACAAACGTGTGAGCAACGCAAAATTGCGCCGCTTGGGCTGGACGCCCCAGTATCCAACATTTGCGGACGCAATGGAGAAGAGCATCCTGCCAACTTTTCCAGAGATCACTTCTTAGTGCCTGACACAAATCGATCATTTCAGGTTTTGATCACATATGTGAGCAAGAACTGAAATGCCTATTAGCTGGTTTGCGCTGCTTGCATAGCCGTGAGCGTCGGCGTATCGCGATGTTGGTGTGTTTCGCCGAACAACTGGCGAATCACGTCTTCCACTGGGACTTCCTGCACGTTTATATCGCTGACGTCGCAGGCCTCGAGAAGTTGCCGGCAGGTCTCGGTAACCTTTGCGCGTGGAACCTTCAGTTGCACCGAGACAGGTGTTTGTTCGGTGATTTCGCCGAACGCAGACAGATCGCGTGTTCCTTCCTTTTCGAAAGTAAGACCCAGAATTTTATAGCCCGAAAAACGATCGACGATCGCTGCCAGCGGGCCGTCGAAAAAGATTTTGCCATGGTCGATTACCAACACCCGATGACACAACTCCTCGATGTCCTGCATGTAATGGCTGGTGAGCAGCGTGACGATGCGATGTTCCTCATTGTAGATGCGTAAGAATTCGCGCACTCGTTGTTGGCTAACCACGTCCAGACCGATGGTCGGCTCATCAAGAAATAAAACGCGCGGCTCATGAATGAGCGCCGCGATCAGCTCCATTTTCATTCGTTCGCCTAACGAAAGCTCGCGCACCATAACGTTCATTTTGTCCCGCACCTCCAGAAGTTCCGATAATCCGTCCACGACTTTCTTAAACCGCTCGCGGTCGATGCCGTAGATCGCGCGGTTCAGCTCGAGCGATTCCTGCGCTGGGAGGTCCCACCAGAGCGCATTCTTTTGTCCCATGAGTAAACTGAACTGCCGTTTCATTTCGTTGCGCCTTTCCCACGGAACAAAGCCGAGCACGCGCGCGTCGCCTGAAGTCGGGTTCAGCAAGCCGGAAAGCATTTTGAGAACAGTAGTTTTGCCGGCGCCGTTCGGGCCCAGGAATCCGACAAACTCGCCTTCCTCAATCTGAAATGTGACCTGATCAGCCGCTCGCGTTTCATCGTACCGTCGCCACATGAGGCCTTTCACCGCGCCCCAGAGGCCGCGCTCCTTGCGATAGGTGCGATATACCTTGGTCAATCTGGACGCTTCGATCGCTGGCATGGCTCTGATTGAAGCTACGTTGCGACAAGGCGTGAGCCAAATAATCGCGCGTTCGTCGAAATCGTCCTCGTCATCGTCCTCGTGATGGAAGATCCTTAAATCGAGGACGAGGAGTAGAACGAGGACGATGCCTGCTACAACACATCGTCGAGGCACGCCAGCAAATCCGAAACAGTTTGCTCTGTCTCGTCCCCCATGTTCGACAGGCGAAAAGTTTGGCCGCGGATCTTGCCGTAACCGGGATCAATCACCAAATGATGTTTTTCTCGCAGTTTTCTCGCGAACTCCAGCACGTCGATGCCTTTAGTGTTTTTCACGCATGTGAGCGTCTTGGTGCGGAACCCTTCCTCGGCGAAAAAATCGAATCCCGCACGGCGCACCCAATCGCGCACGAGCGCATTCGTGCGTGCATGACGAGCGTAACGCGCTTCGAGGCCTTCCTGGAAAATCTCATCGAGCTTGAACTCGAGCGCGTGAATGTGCCCGATGCTCGGCGTACTCGGCGTCATCCATTGAGCCTGTTCGTTCCTGAACTCTAGGAAATCGAAATAAAAGCCGCGATTCGCAATTTTGTCTGCCCGTTCGAACGCTTTTTCCGAAACGGAGAACAACGAAAACCCCGGCGGCAGCGCGAGCGCTTTTTGCGCTCCGGTCAGCATTACGTCGATCCCAAGCGCGTCCATCTCGATCTTGACCGCGGAGAACGACGACACGGTATCGACGATGAGTGCGACATCAGGATATTTGGCCAGTACGCAGCAAATTTCGGGGAGCGGATTCATCACGCCGGTTGACGTTTCACTGTGGGTCAGCGTGACGGTATCGAATTTTCCGGTGGCCAGTTGTCGATCGACATCTTTCTGGTCGATGTGCTTTCCCCATTCCACCTGAAGCGGCTCGGCGTTTTTCCCGCATCGCCTGGCGACATCGAGCCATTTGTCCGAAAACGCGCCGCACATGCAGCAAAGCACGCCGCGATCGACTACGTTCCGAATAGATGCCTCCATCACGCCCCACGCCGACGACGTGGAAAGAAACACCGGCTGGCTTGCGCCGAACAACGTCTGAAGCTTTGGATGAATCCTGCGGTAAAGATTCTTAAAATCTTCGCTGCGATGGCCAATCAACGGACGCGAAAACGCCGCCCAGGTTTTTTCTGAAACTTCAACCGGGCCGGGAATGAAAAGCTTGTTGTGCGCTATCACGCGGAAAACGTCCAACGCCCAACGCTCAACGTCCAATTATAAGTCATCCATTTCATCGATTTCGCATGAAATGCTTTTGGAGTGCGATCTGTCCTCGCATCCGTATTGTCGCGTTGCTTGGCAAGGGTGATTAGACAAACCAGCGTGATCTACTTCCGAAATGAGACTTAGCCTTTCAGCAACGATACTGGCGGCGGCGGTGCTGTCCTTGGCGCGCGCGCAGTCGCCAAATTACCTCGTATTCGTCAGCAACGAACGCTCAGGCGATGTCACGGTCATTGATGGAGCCACAGACAGCGTCGTCGGAACTTTCCCAGTGGGCAAACGGCCACGCGGCATTCACGCGACACCTGATGGGCGGCGACTGTTTGTTACGTTGAGCGGCTCGCCGCGGATGGCGCCCGGCCTGGATGAAAATCGCGCGCCGGCGGACAAACGCGCTGATGGCCTCGGCGTGATAGATCCAGCAGCACGAAAATTGATAGATCGGTGGCATGTTGGGTCGGACCCTGAGCAATTCGCAATCAGCAAAGACGGAAAATTCGCCTTCATCGCGAATGAAGACGACGCCAGCGCATCGATTATCGATCTCGATTCGGGCCAATCGCGCGGCAGAATAAAAGTCTCGGAAGAGCCGGAAGGCGTCGGCGTCAATCCAGCAAACGGCGAAGTGTACGTCACCTGCGAAGAAAAAGGCGACGTGTTTGCGATCGACCCCGATCAACAGCGAGTAATTGCAAAAATCGATACCGGCGGTCGGCCGCGGTCCGTTGCATTTTCACGTGATGGCTTGCGCGCGTACGTCGCTTGCGAGAACGGCGGCTATGTCGCCGTCATAGATGCGAGATCGCACAAAACATTGTCGAAGATCCAACTACCGACAGGCTCGCTCCCGATGGGCACAGCGGTGTCGCATGACGGAAAAGAACTTTACGCCTCGACGGGCCGCGGCAACGCGATTGCGATCGTCGACACGGAAAAAAATGAAGTCGCAACCACGATTCCGGTCGGAAACCGCGTCTGGGGCATCGCGCTCGATCCCAGCGGGACAAAACTCTACACCGCTAACGGCGGCTCAAACGACGTCTCCGTGGTCGATCTCAAATCGCGCAAGGAACTGCGCCGGATCAAAGTCGGCGACGGCCCTTGGGGTGTAGCGGTGGTTCCAAAAGAATAACGGCTGCTCAAGCCGTCTTTCGTTGTTCACCCGCCGGCGTAGTTCGGATAACGTTCGCGCAGCTCGTGCGAAAGGCGATCTGCTTCCTCGGTGTTGCCGGCCTGGCGAAATGCCACCGCGGCTTTGTCCAGCGCGCGCGGAGTGATGGCTGGATCGTCGTAAAGCAGAGCTACGCCTTTGAAAGCTTTGCCGGCGTCATCGAAGTTTCCGCGCTCGAGCTGGACTTCACCCGCGAGCAGGCGCGCTTCCGCGTTTACGCGGCCCTCGGGTTGCAGCGCCATGATTTCTTCAGCGATCTTCTGCGCCTCGTCAGGTTTATGAGCGCTAATCTTAACTGCACCGAGGGTCAGTAACACTTTCGCCTTACCCGCGGGATCTTTGGCGGTCTGCAGATACTTTGCGAACGCTTCCTCGGCTTCAGGCAAATTTTTTAGCTTAGTGGCCGCGTCGCCGAGATAAAATAAGTAATCAGGCTTAACCTTTCCTGCGTTGTCCGTTTTTCGAAGGGCGCTGAGATATTTTTCCGCAGCCTGGAAATTTTTCTCGTTGTAATACTCGATTCCGAGCCACTCCAAAACCTCCGGCGGCACATTGGTCCCGCCATTGCCGGATTCAGCCATGAAATTGTTCACCTCTTTGGTGAGCGCAGGCCGATCTCTCAAATAAAACTGGCAAAGAATGATCCGAACGGACGCGAGGTTGTAGTACTGCTCCTTGTTCAATTGGCGGGCAGTGTTCAACGCGGTCAACGCCGTCTTATAATCCTTCGCTTCAAACGCGGTTTTCCCGATATAGTAATGCGCCTGCGGCGCGACTGAGCTTTTGGGAAATTCCTTCAACAGCTGCCGAAACGTATCGACCATCCCCTTGGTATTGTCCTGTTGCCCAAGAATCAGAGCCTTCAACTGCAAGGCCGCCTCGCGCTCGCGCGCCTTCGGGTATTTGGCAAGGATAATGTTTAGATCAGTAAGCGCAGCAGAGTAGTTTTTGCTCTGCTCGTAAGCCAAAGCCCGCTGAGCCAGGGCGGCAGGGATTTGTGCCGCGTCGGGAAACGTCTGTAGGTAATAGGTGACGGCTTCGATGACGCCTGGAATGTTTTTCGTCTGGACATGGCACAACCCAAGTTTGTACGCCGCTTCGGCGCGGAGCCGCAAAGAAAGCTCAGATGCGCGGAGCTCGCCGTACAATGCTGCTGCGTCGGTGTAGTTCTGCTGTTTGTAGAGCGCTTCGGCTTTTAACAGCTTCGCCTGATCGGCGCGCTCGTTTGTGGGGTTCGTCGCGAGGAATTGGTCCACTGCGGCGGAGAGCGCCGACGGATCCGAGTTATACACGTTTATCAACTGCTGGTAAGCGGCGTCCTTTGCTTCCTCGCGGTCCGGGTACTTCGTGATGAGCTGGTGATAAAGCGTCTCAGCTTCCTTTGGATGGCCAAGTTGGCGTTCACTGTTTGCGGCGAGCAACAATACTTCCGCCTGCGCAGGCTCGGGTAGTTTGTCCAGTTCCTTTTTATATTCGGCCAGCAACTGCGTGTACTGACCCGTCTGGTATTGCAATCGGCGAAAACCGACTTGCGCGATCGCGCGGAACTTCCCCGCGTCAGGCAAAGTGCGCCCTTTTTGAAACAACGCTGCTGCTCGGTCGGTCATGGCCTTGTCCGTCTTGCCTTTGTCGGCCTGAACAAGTTCGAGCGCGATCAAGCCTCCACGCAC
>JBKPBJ010000336.1:0-19194 GCA_046726875.1 Verrucomicrobiota bacterium | reverse complement strand
GATGGCGCTGGCGACCGTCCAGGCCCAAGTTGGCGATATCGATTCAGCGATCGCCGCCTTGCCGCATCTGCTCGAAATGCCCAATGGCGAAACATGCGGCGATCTTCGAATCAATCCGTTCTGGGACCCGCTCCGCAAAGACCCGCGTTTCCAAAAGCTCTGCGCCGGGCCACTGCGCGAAAACTGACGGCGATTCCGGGGAAGCCCGCGCAGTTCGTGCTAACATCAGCGGTGCCGATCATTCTTTTCGGAGTGCTGCTTTTTGTTTTTATCGCCTTGGCCGGCGTGGTTTTGCTTTCCCTTGCTTTGCGCTACCGCGCCGGCACTGCTCGGCGTCAGGCACGGCGCTGGGTCGCCAGCCTGAATGTGTGGATGACTAGCTTTTCGGCCGTTTTCTTTCTCTCGTTCACCTTGCTGCTCTCATTTTGGGTCGGGTCAGCCTTTTGATTTGCCATGATCGGTATGGGTTTTGGAGCCATTCTCGGTTTGCTCGGGTTAGCGATGACTCGTTGGGAAAGCCAACCCGAAGGACTTTCTACACTCCGAGCCGCTGGCTCGCCTTGATCGTCACGTTGGCAATCGCAGCACGTTTCGCGTGTGGCTGGTGGCACGCCACGCACTCCGGCAACAGCGGTCCCGGCGATCAGCATTGGCTGATCACCGCCTCCGGAACGCAACTGTCGTTAGCAGTCGCCGCCGGATTGATAGGCTATTATCTGGTTTTCTCTATTGGGGGTGCGCCTGCGACTGACGCGCCGCGAGCAACAGTGGTCCAATTGAAGGCGCTCCTGTGGATGCGAATTGATCTGCGCTTAGGCAGAAGTCCCTAACGATTTCGTTACGCGTCGCAGATCATCGAGCAGGATCTCCATGTCGCGCAAGGTCGTGCGATAATTCAGCACGCAGCCGCGCAGCGCGAAGCGACCGCCGAGCGTTGCATTGGAAAGATATGAGCTGCCGTCCCGTTGCAAAGCGACCAGCAGGCGCTCATTAAAAGCGTCGATTGCTTTCGGCGATTGATCCCTGAGCTGCGCCGGCACGTGACGAAAACAGAAGATCGATAACTCGACCGGCGCGACCATCTCAAAGTCATCGCTGGCTTGCACCATCGACTCGAGATGGCGCGCGCACGCAAGATTGCTTTCGATCGCGTCGCTCAACCGATCCAAGCCCACGCCTTTTAACAGCATCCAGACTTTCAGCGCCCGGAAACGCCGCGACAGTTCCGGTCCGTAGTCCCAGCATACAAACGCCTCGTCTGCTTCCTCACCAAACATCCGGGTGTACTCCGCCTCATGAGCAAAAGCGGCCCCGGCGATCGCGGGGTGGCGGTAAATCACGCAGCCGACGTCCACCGAGAGATAAAGCCATTTGTGAGGATCCAGCGCGATCGAATCCGCCTGCTCCATACCCGCGAATAATTTTTTCGCTGATTCCGCGAGCACAGCGAAGGCACCATAACTTCCGTCCACATGCATCCAAAGCTGGAAGCGGTTGGCAACATCTCGAATCTCGCGTAAGGGATCGACCGCGCCGGTATCCACGGTTCCGGCATTCCCAACGACGCAGAATGGAACGTAGCCGGCCTCCAGATCGGCATTGATTCTTGCGACAAGATCGTCCACCCGCATTTTGAAGCGTTCGTCAACCGCCACGTGCTGCACATTTTCCCGGCCGATTCCCAAAAGCGCCGCTGCCTTACTGATCGAGAAATGCGTCGCGCTCGACGCATACATCCGCAGACGGCCTAACGAGTGTTCTTTCGTCTGCCGTGCCGCGGCTAGTGCGGCGAAATTGGCCATCGATCCGCCGCTGACAAAGAGGCCGCCGGCTCCGGCGTCGAATCCGAGAATCTGCCGGATCCAATCGATCGTCAGGCGCTCAAGTTCCACCGGCGCCGGCGCCGAACGCCAGATCGTGAGATTGGCGTTCAGGGTCGAAGCAAGCAGATCGGCGAATGCACCAATTGGCGTCCCGGGCGATTGCACATAGCCAAACATCCGCGGATGCGCGTTCTGACGGCTCAACGGAACGATCGTGTCGGCAAAAACCTTCAGCAGCGAATCAAAATCGGTTCCTTTTGTCGGAAGAGCGGGATCGAGCCCGTCGCGAATTTCGCGTGAAGAAGTATGACGAAATACCGGGCGATCGCGAAGACCGCCGAGATAGTCGATCATGAATTGAGTAACGGAATTTCCCCAATCACGTATTTCGTCGGCAGACGGCTCAAGCATGTCCATCTATACATGCGCGAAAGGTAGGGCGCGACCGCGGCGCGCGCCAAGTTCTCCAGCAAATTACCGACTGCTGGGGAGCACGCACGAACTCCCTGGCTCGCCGTAGCCTCGGCGAAGGCGGCGCGTGCTGGTTTCGGCGCCTCGTCGAAACGAACTTTGTCAACTGATTACTATCTAGACCACAATTTTAGTCGTGTATCATAAGCCGCTTATGATGCATGATTCAAGCTTCTATGACTGAAGCTGAAAAGCGCGCGGCAATGAAAGCAGGAAAGCGTTGGCCTCCGCGTGATCGCCGGATACTCAAGCTCTCCTGACATTCCTTTTCCACCTATCGTAAGCGGCTTATGATAGATAGCTCTCTGCCTGACATGCTTGGGAGCGAAGCAGGGGGAGCGAGATCGGGGATCTGGGCAAACCGCGGCCACCCGCGCGACCGCGAATTACTCAAGCTCTCCTAACGCACTATCATTTCATTCATCTATCGTAAGCGGCTTACGATAGATCAGACGCGCAGTTGTTGGTTTGAATGCCTTGTCGCGCGCAAGCGCGCTAGCCGGGCGCCACGTCTGAGCGCACGAGTCAATTTATGCCTTCGCGTATGGTGTGGTGCTTGCCTAACCAGTCGTCCAGGATCGGAACCATCGCTCCAAAGTGTAAACGGGATCATTCTGAATTTGCACGGTTAAAGAACCCACACCTGAGCTACGAGCGCGGGCTTTTCGGGGCCCGCGCCGCGGCGACCTGGTGAAGCCCGCCTTGCGTGCCACGTCGAAGGGGAACGAAGCCGGGAGCGGAGCCGAAGGGGTTGCTCGCCGAACATTTTGTTCTGCAGCGGCATAGATTGGCTAGGTACGGCCAGCCCGGGCCGATTTCGTTGCGAAGACTACGGCCAGATCATCCTTGAGTGCGGTGTTGATCGCTTCGATTACGAGAGCTTCCAAGCCGAGGCCGACGTTGGCCGCTCGCATGGCAGCAACGTTATCTTCATGATTTTTGAGAATGTCCTGAATCGCGCCGGTTTTTTGCTGAGTTGTCATGCAGCTACATACGGGGTTCACTTCCGCGCCAGCAACACAAAAAGGCATCACCGCGGCACCAAGCCGACGCGCTCCCCGACCATTTTGTGCTGCAGCAGGCATGCATCATAAGCTGCTTACGATGCATGAATTTCACTGTGATTGGATCTGAGGATCGCTTCGCGCGGTAGCGCAGGCGGTCTGAAAGGGCTACCACGTTACGGACAGTGTGCGCTCGAACAAAAATGCGACCTCCATCGCTCGCTCCCTCGATCAGTCGTCGGTTCGAGCTTCGCGATATTGCGGTAGTTTGTCTGAGATCTCATCCCAGGGTGCTCGACAATCCACGTAAGTGTGAAATTGCGGCCGAATTCCGGGATCATCATCAAAGGCTCCCATGCGAATCGATACCTGCGGACCCTCCGGCCAGTCGCCTCCAAACAAGCTCGAGCCGCAGTTCACACAGAAAGCTTTCACCGCGCCTTCGCCTTTTCCATAAACTTGGATCAACTCTTCACCTTGCAGCAGGCGAAACTGTTCCTTTCGTACGCGCGCTTGGGTACAAACAGCCGTTCCAGAATGCTTCCGACAACGATCGCAATGACAATGACTGGCGCGGACAAAAGGAGGATCGACTTCAAACCTAACCCCACCGCAAAGACAACTGCCTCGGATAAGTTTCTTCACGCCAAACCGTAAGACGAAACAGGTTTGCTGGCGACCTACTCGGGAGCACAGGTGTCCTCGTATGTTGGTTTTTGCGGCTCGCGAAAACGAACTTTGCTGATTCTCGATCTTGCGTGCCAAGCCCGCATCGTATGCGGCTTACGATGCATGAATTCAACCTTTGTAAGTCTGCGGTGATTGGCTAAGCGGGAGCTGAGCGCTCGATGTGGGAGGCAATCAGCCCGATTTCACTACGTGGTGAATGGCGAGCGCAGGCGGCTCACGTGCTGGTTTCGGCGGCTCGCCGAAACGAACTTTTTCGTTCTCGCCAGCTGTCGACGTCCACACTTTTGCCGCATCGTAAGCCGCTTACGATGGATGAGTGGCGAAGGCTGTGATTTGAACGCGTGTGCAGCGTGAGGCGGAAGGTTTTCGCGCGCGATCGTGTATTGAGGCTATCATAAGCGGCTTGTGATGGATGAAAGAGGCGGCGATGACTTTGGCCTTTGTCGCTCGTGAGTGTATTGGCGTGTTTGCGGGCGCGTCGTGCGATAGCAAGTCTTCTGATCTCTACGGCCGGTGGCGCGCCACGCACGCCAGCAACGGCTGATCACGGCCTCCCAATGGAGCTGACGGGATCAGCGACATAGAAGGTAAAGCGACGAGGGTAGGAGCGAGTAAGCGTGGGCAGCGAACAAGTTTCAATGGAGCTGACGGGATCAGCGACATAGAAGGTAAAGTCGCGAGTGTAGCGACGAGTGAGCTGGGAAGCGAGCGAGTTTCAACCGAGGAGAAAACACTAGAGCGCTGTAGTGGCGGCGGAGCCTGTCCTGAGCATGAGTCGAACGGGTCAGCCGCCATCTGAGTCGGATGCGAATAATTTGCCGATTGAGAATCGCTCTCCAGTTCACAACGCGCTGTAGCGGCAGCGTGCTTGCCACGCCGAAGCTGGGGGAAGGCAGGTCGCCTGCAAACTCGGCCCTACTTCGTTGCAAATGGCGGCGGCGCCATTTTCTGAACGCAGCTCACATCGAGATTTTTTGCGTCGCCCTTCTCTAGAAATTCGATAGCGATCCGATCGATACAACCGGGGTCCTTCAGACCATCAACACCGTGGACCGCCTGGGGAATAACAACATGCCTGCTATTCGGCAGATGCCTGGCGACCTCTTCGCCGTACTTGGGCGGCGTGACCGGATCCATATTCCCGGAAAAAATCAGCACCGGCGCGTTTGAATGGACAGGCTCGAGAAAATCGGTTGGAATCTCACCGCGCGGCCACATGCCGCACGCGCGCGTTTGTTGAAAGACGCGGTAATTGCCGAACGGATTGTTCGCATTCAGTGCCGCCGCTTGCTCCTGATTAATGAACGGGACGTCTTCCGCGCACGTGACCGACAAATACATTCCGTCCGCCACGACATCCGGGATCGACGGCCCAATTGCATGCTGAAGAAACGGACCGAAATCGGCATTTGCTGCATAGTGAACAATCAATGGTATCCGGGCCGCTTGATCGCGTCGATACATCCAGGTCCTGATTTTCTCCCCAAACACACCGCGCCGAATTTCTACTGTGGTTGGCGCGCCCTTGCCGGGCGGAGAATATTCCACGCGCGCAGGCTGTTTCTCCAACTGCGTTAGCACATTCTTCCAGTCATCGCGAATTTGCGGGAACGCGGTGTGACATGCGGCGTCCTTCTCGCATTCGTCCAACAGCAGGTCCATTGCGCGCGCTGCAGACTCCGAGTGATGCAACGGCATCTTCAAATCAGTCGGCGCGACAGCGAGCAGGATCGCGCTGCGCACGTGTTCTGGATGCCGCCGCATGTAAACTAGCGCTGCCTGCGTCCCATACGAGCCCCCGAAAAGATTGATCCTGTCGTAACCGAGCCACGCTCGCACATCGTCCAGATCATCCATGGCGATGGAGGTTGTGTATTTCGTCAGGTCCGCGCGTTGCTCCAGTGCCCGCCGCATTTCCTTGACGTAATCGACCGGAAACATCTCGCTGAGGTAATAGCTCGGCGTTTTTTCCCGCGGAATCGCGAGACGATTTGATTGCCCGGTGCCGCGCTGATCGACTAGCACCACATCGTGCCGGCGACGGTATTCTTTGCCGGGCCCTGCATAAAAGTCCGCTCGATCAACGGACGATGCACCGGGGCCGCCCGCCAGATCGAACAACGGCTCCGCTTTCGTCTTTTGATCGAACGCCGGCAGGACAACGACGTTTAGGTCGATCGTGCGACCCGCGCGCGTGTCCCGGTTTTCAAAAACCGTCAATTCCCCGCAGTACAACTCCTCGCCGATTCCCTCTAACCGACACGACTTCAACTTCGATAGACCGCCCGGCAGTCGATGTCTGGCGCAGCCGCCCGCATCGAGCTCAAACAGGACGGCGCTGGCCGTCATCAGCAAGATGAAAGAAACGCAGCGGAGTCCGCGCACGCGCGACCTTATTGCGTGCGCACAAGATCGCGCAAATCCAAACGAACGCACTGTAGGGCTATCTGTCTACCGGGCATCGTAAGCCGCTTACGAAGGATCAAAGGTGCCCGCTCGCGATTTCGGAACCTGCTTGTCGACCCCGGGCAGGTGAAATTCTTGCATCGTAAGCCGCTTACGATGCATACTTACCACCGAATGACAGAAGCTCAAAAGCAAGTGCGAGAATATTTCGCCGCGATCGGCCGGCGCGGCGGGCAGGCAAGCCGGCGCAAGCTGACCAAATCGCACGCGCGACAAATGGTCGCGATTCGTGAAGCCAAACGCGCCGCGATCAAAGCCGGGAAGCCATGGCCACCGCGCAATCGCAAATTACCTCAGCTCTCCTAAATACCGCTTTTCATTCATCTATCGTAAGCCGCTACGATGCATGAAATGGCGGCTGGGGTCTTGACGGTTTGTCGGCGCCTACGCGTGTGTGCTCAGCTCGTGCCGAAATTCTCTTGGCGCGAACCCATCCATCATAAGCCGCTTACGATAGATGAGACGCGCAGCTTTTGGTTTAAGAGATTGTCCCTCGCAAACGCGCTGGCTTGGCGCGCGATCACCTTCGCTGCTGATCAACCTGGCAGCTCGATGCCGGCCGGAATTGAAACAACTCGGGACGAGTCCTAGCTGACTCCCGATCCAGCCGGTTTTCGCTTCGACTTCGTTGCCGATCGTTTCCGCGTGCGCGGCCGCTTTTGAGTGACGCTCCGTTTACGAGCAACTGATTTGGCTTTTGGTTGTGCTTCCGACGCGGACGCTTGCCGCCGTCGCGATTCTTCGCGTTTTTTACGCAGCTTCCTTTCATCCAGATACCGTCTAAACCTCTTGTAAGCGAAACCGCCGCCGAAACCCACAGCAGCAATTGTTAGGGCAGCTGCGATCTTAGCCGGCCCGCGGCCCGGTGCCAGGTGCCACGGACATTTGGCCAGCGGGTATCTATCCGGCAGATAAAACCCGCATCCAGGTGAACTACACTTACGCGCCATAATTGGTTACGTCTCGTTAGCCACAGGGGATTGAAACAACTGCCAAAGCTCTACCAGCCATGTCCGCGCTGACAAGTTAAATCGCGCCCGACTTAGGGCCCGTAGATCTGACCTATCGTAAGCGGCTTACGATGCACCAGGGACGAGTCTGTGGGCCCGTTCCTCCTCCTTGCATCTGATATCTGACATGTGACTTTTTCCTTTCGTTTTTTTTGCTGCCCTTTTCCCTTTTTCCTTTTACTTACTTTCTTTCTGCCGTGCCCATCATCCTTTTCGCACTGCTGCTTTTTGTTCTTCTAGCCTTGGCCGGCGTGGTTCTGCTTTCGCTTGCTTTGCGCTACCGCGCTGGCACTGCTCGACGGCAGGCACGGCGCTGGGTCGCCAGCACGAATGTGTGGGCGACTAGCTTCTCGGCCATTTTCTTTCTCTCATTCACGTTGCTGCTCTCCTTCTGGGTCGACTCAGCCTTTCGATTTGCACTGATTGGTATGGGTGTTGGCGGCATTCTCGGCTTGCTCGGGTTAGCGCTGACTCGTTGGGAAAGCCAACCCGAAGGACTTTTCTACACTCCGAGCCGCTGGCTCGCATTTCTCATTATATTCGCAATTGCCGCACGTTTTGCCTACGGCTGGTGGCACGCCACGCACTCCGGCAGCCGCGCCAGCGCTCCCGGCGATCAGCATTGGCTGATCACGGCCTCCGGAACGCAGCTTTCTCTGGCAGTCGCTGCCGGATTGATAGGCTACTATCTGGTTTACTCCATTGGAGTGCGCCTGCGACTCACGCGCCACGAGCGACGCCGCTTCAATTAAGACGTAGCTCTTGATTTTGAATGCTTGCGCGCGCGCGTCCATGCAATGCTTGCCGTCGCACATGGTTCGCGACAATCGCGCGAAGCCTAGGGTGCGGCGTGTTGCGGCTCCGGCAGATAAAAAAACAGAATCCCGAGAATCACATAGACCGAGAGAAGTTGGATGCCTTCGATCCAGTTCGTCTCGCCGTCTTCGCTGATCTGAAACAGAATGTAGACCGAGGCCACGACCGCCAAAACTTCCGGCACCGAGAATTCCAGGTCCATCGGCCGCCCGAAAAGATAGGAGAGAAAAATCAGCACGGGCGCGACGAAAAGCGCGATTTGCAGACTGGAGCCGATCGCAATGCCAACGGTTAAGTCCATCTTGTTTTTCATCGCCATGACGATGGCGGTCGAGTGCTCGGCCGCGTTACCCACAATCGCCACCACGATAACACCGACAAACACCTCGGTCAGGCCGACGGAGTCTCGGACGTTTTCGATCGTGCCAACGAGAAACTCCGAGAGCAAGCCGACCAGGGCGGTTGCGATCAGCAGGATGGTAATGGCCTTGCCGCGCGACCATTGCCGACCGCTTTCTTCGACATCTTCTTCAGAACTTCCGAAGAGATGCTTGTGGGTCCGGAGCGAAAATCCGAGCACGCAGAAATAGGTAAGGAATAAGACAACGGCGATGGCTAACGAGAGCTTCTGCTCGACCAGCGGACTCCAGCCGCCAGGACTGGAACGGGCGGTGAGGTGAAAGACCGTCGGGATAATGAGACCGATCGCGGCCAGCGAGAGCGAGATGACGGAAGTGCGCGCTGCGGTGCCGTTGAAACGCTGTTCTTTATATTTAGTGCCGCCGAATAGAATGGAGAGGCCGAGCACCAGTAGCACGTTACCGATGATCGAGCCCGTAAGGGAAGCTTTCACTACATTGGTCAGACCTTTGGAAAGGGCGATGCCGGCGATGATCAGCTCCGCGGCGTTTCCGAAAGTGGCGTTGAGCAATCCTCCCAGACCTTCTCCGACGCGGGCGGCCAGCGCTTCGGTGGCGCGCCCGATCCAGCCCGCGACCGGAATGATCCCAAGAGCGGAGCAAACAAAGAGCGCAGTGGGACTGATGCCGCCGGGCCAAAAGCGCAGAAGAATCGCCAGCGGAACGAAGATAAGAAGCCAGTCGAGGGACGGTTTGAGTTTCAGAAGTGTGGGAATTTCGCCACTTGCCTCAGCTAATCAACCCATCGGTCTTCGGCCGGTTTAAAAACACCATGCACAAATAGCCTGCATCATAAACAGCTTATGATGCATGATTGGCGACCGGCGACATGAAGGAAGCGCAAAAGAACGTGCGCGAATGGAGCTGATGGGATCAGCGACATAGAAGGTAAAGTCGCGAGGGTAGCGACGAGGAAGTTGGGCAATGAGCGAGTTTCAATATCTCGCCGCGATCGGCAAGCGAGGTGGGCTCGTCAGCCGGCGCGAGCTGACCAAATCCCACGCGCGACAAATTGCCGCCATCCGCGAGATGAAACGCCCGGCGATCCAAACAGGCAAACCGTGGCCACCACTCAATCGCAAATTACTCAAGCTCTCCTAAAATCGGTTTTCGTTCATGGATCGTAAGGCGCTTATGATGCATTCTAGCTGCTGTGATTATGAACGCTAAGAATGTACTGCGCGAGCATCTCGCCGCGATCGGCAAGCGAGGTGGACTCGTCAGCCGGCGCGAGCTGACAAAATCGCACGCGCGACAAATGGTGGCGATCCGCGAGATGAAACGCGCCGCGATCAAGGCGGGCAAACCGTGGCCACCACGCAATCGCAAATTACTCAAGCTCTCCTAACTCAGCTGTTCGTTCATCTATCGTAAGCCGCTTACGATGCATGAAAGTTGTGGCTGGGTGCTTGAGGGCTGTGTCACGCCTACGCGCGTGGCAGTTCCCCGCGCTAAAATTCTCTCGGCGCGAACCATCCATCATAAGCCGCTTACGATAGATGCGACGCGCAGCTGTTGGTTTGAATGTTTGACGTGCGCGACCGCGCTCGCCGGGTAGGACGGCCTTCCCTGCCTGATCGACCTGTCCGCTGATCCCGGGCGGAATTGAAACAACTCGGGGCGAGTTCGTAGCTCACTCCCGATTTAGCTGGTTTTCGCTTCGACCTCGTCGTGGATCTAACCTCCGTCGCTGAGAGCTACGGCGGGTCGAGAGCGGCTTACTATCGATAATCCAACGAAAATGTGTGCGAGTTAGTGATGAGTCTTGACTCCATGGGGTTCAGTCACCATTCTCGAGACAGTTCATGCCAGCTCCAGGCAGCGAGATTCCCGCATCGGCGTCAGTAGGCTTTCTGACTGCGATATCCCGAGCACAGTTTCCTCCAAGCCGCGCCCGCGCGCTTCGGGCTTACAAGCCTTCGGTTCCCGAAACTGAGTTTAAGAAACGGTTCCCCTTAGCTTTCCGAGTGCGGACTGTGACCATTTATGAGGCGCAGAGAAAAGGTTGGGCTACCGACAGAAGTTATTGGCAGTTCCTCGTTCCATTTCGGTATGTGTCGCCAGAGTGGGGACCAATCAATATTCCGAAAGGCTTTTATACCGATTTTGCCAGTGTGCCACCAAGCCTCCATTCAATTATCGATGACGATTCGCCCATCATTCTATTTCCGTCAGCTCCCCACGACTTCCTTTTCACGAAGCGCGATGAAGATGGAACGCGTGGCTGGACATCAAAGACCAAACAGCTGACCCTCACCGAAGTAAATCGAGTGTTGACTGAAGCGATGAGCTTTTGCGGAGCCAATTTCCTGACGCGCGAACTTGTGTTCAATGCCGTAGAACTCGCGAATGACGGCATCCGAGATGAGTTCGCTCGCTAATTATCGACCAAACGGAAGTCGACGACATCATCAGCTACCACGACGTGGTGACGGCGGAAATCCGGGGAGCACACCCGCCTCGGGTGTTGGTTTCGACGCCATCGCCGAAACTAACTTGACCCCTCCTATCGTAAGCCGCTTACGATGCAGGAGTGACGCAGCTCCTGGATTTCGGGCGCTTTACCGCGCTGAGCGCGCGCGATGGCTGCTTAGTCTTCAACGTCGCGGCAGCGTTCATCCAACTGCCGACTAATAAAGTCAATTTGCTCCGGCATTTAGTGTCTGCGGTTTTTCAGTCGCGAACAATCGCCTGCAGTAATTTGCCATCAGTGACGCGGCGGAGACTGGGGGAGCAGAGACCACAGGCCTGTGGCGCGTTTAGCGGCTCGCCAAACGCTCTTCCTACGCAATCAAAATGCCTCTATCGTAAGCTGCTTATGATGGATAGGTATCGGTTTAAGGACGCAAAATGATTTTCCCGTCCGCGTGCCCGCCCGCCGAGAGTTGATGCGCCTTCTTCACTTCTGCGAGCGGCAACACCGTCGCCACGCGCACTTTCAATTTCCCGCTCTCGACCAGCCGATTGATCTCCGTGAGCTGGTCAGGATTCGGCATTACCGCCACCATCGCGACTGTCACGTCGAACTTCTTCGCCTTTTCGGCTGACGGCGGATTGACCGTGCTCACGAGGACGCCACCGCGCTTCAGTGTTTGAAAAGCGCGCTCCTGCGTGTCGCCGCCAACGGTATCGAACACCACATCCACGCCTCTCACATCATCTTCGAATTTCGCGTTCTTGTAATCGATGAACTCATCCGCCCCGCGTTCTCTCACAAACTCCTCGTTCCGGCCTGACCCGGTCCCGATCACGTATGCGCCTTTGTTTTTCGCCAGCTGCACTGCCATCGAGCCGACCGCGCCCGACGCTCCCGTGATCAAGATGCGCTGACCGCTCGCAAGTTCGCCGTGATCAAAAATTCCCTGCCACGCAGTAAGCGCTGCGACGGGTACCGACGCCGCGGTATCGAAATTAATGTGCCTTGGCTTACGCACGAACTCGCTCGCCGGCGCCGCCACATACTCGGCGTAGCCGCCAGTGTACGCGCTGAGATAACCATAAACCTCATCGCCAGCTATAAAATCGCTAACGCCAGTCGGGCTCGGACCTCGGCTGCCGACGGCCTCCACCGTTCCGGCGATCTCGCAACCAAGAATCAGCGGCGGCTTCAAGCCGAAGATATCTCCCAGTCCGTCCCGGATTTTCCAATCGACCGGATTTACCGCTGCCGCCCGCACTTTCACCAGCAACTCATTATCTCCCGGCGTAGGCCGTTCCACCTCCGCGAGTGCCATCACCTCTTCATTTCCATAACGCTCGATCCGCACTGCTTTCATGGTTTTCTCCTCCTTCTGTTTCGGCTCAATCTGCCTTCCTCAACACGATTACAGTTTCGCGCAGGGTCAAACGACGATTTCCATGACAAATG
This sequence comes from Verrucomicrobiota bacterium, assembly GCA_046726875.1. GTDB lineage: Bacteria > Verrucomicrobiota > Verrucomicrobiia > Chthoniobacterales > UBA10450 > Udaeobacter. Next base: position 6,627 of record JBKPBJ010000336.1, on the reverse strand, counting down.
CGGCGCCGATGAAACGGTTGCCCCCAATTGACGTGCTCCGTCCCGGTCATGCCCACAAAAATATCGTTAACGTCGCACGCATCGTAAGCGGCTTACGATGGATTAGCGACGGACCCATTTCGTTTGAATCCTTGTCCAGTGTAGGGCGCGTGATGCAGAAGGTGATACTGGGCCGTCAGCCCGCGATTATTTCTCTATCAAGTTGCCATTGCCCGATGACTTTTGAAGACGAATCAAAAATGCACGCATCGTAAGCCGCTTATGATGCATGCCTGGCAACTACTAAAGCTGAGCTTTCCATTTTCAACTCATCGATTGTAAGCCAGTCGCGGATTCGTTAGCCTCTTCTATGAACTCTACGATTGCCGCTTTACCGCATCTGCTCGACATGATGAATGGAGCTGAGGGGATCAGCGACATGGAAGGTAAAGTGACGAGGGTAGGAGCGAGTGAGCGTGGGCAGCGAATGAGTTTCAAAACGGCCGTTTTGTTTGGTGCTGTAGCGTTGTGGTGCGTCCCGTGTCTCGCCAAGGCGGAAAGCGCAGATAAGCGGCTGCGAGCTATCTACACAGAAGAATGGAAGTGGCGGCTCGAGCAGTTTCCCGGGCTCGAAGGAGTCGTAAAACCGGTTCCCGATCGCCTGCCGAAAGTAGATCCGGCGACGCAGGAGATTCGGCTACGTTACTGGCAGGATGTGCTGCACAAGCTCGATGATGTTCCGCGCGCGCAGCTCTCGCCGGAGGAGCAGATCAACTACGATGTTTATCGGCCGGAAATCGAGAATTTCGTCGCCGATCAGAAATTCCGAGACTACGAAATGCCGGCGAACTCGGATTCTGCTTTCTGGACCGATTTGGGCAACACGGCGCGGCGACCTTTCAAAACGCTGACGGATTACAAAAACTGGATCGCGCAGATGCGCGACATCCCCCGCTATTTCCGTGAACAAATCCCGAACATGCGGGCGGGGCTTGCGCGCGGCTTCACGCCGCCACGCCTCACTTTGCAGGGACGCGAGAAATCCATCGCCACCATTGCTGAGGGCAAACCCGAAGACAATCTGCTCTACATACCATTCCGAGAACCGATGGTGGGAGTTCAGCCGTCCGACCAGGGCAAGCTCAAATCGGAAGCCGCACAGGTGATTCGTGAGATCGTGCAGCCGGCTTATGCGGACCTGCTCAAATTCTTCCGCAACGAATATGTGCCGCACACCCGCACGACGCTTGCCGCCGAAGCGTTGCCGAACGGGAAAACGTACTATCGCCAGAAAATTCACGAGTTTACCACGCTCGATCTCTCGCCCGACGAAATTCACCAGATCGGTTTGTCGGAGGTTGCCAAATTACATCAGCAGATGGTCGACGCGATGCACGAATCCGGGTTCAAGGGCGAGTTTTCGGCATTCCTGCAATTCCTCCGTGACGATCCGCAGTTCTACGCCAAAACACCGCAGGAGCTGCTCAATCGCGCCGCCTGGATTGCGAAAGTATTCGACGGCAAGTCGTCGCAGTACTTTGGCTATCTGCCGCGGATGCGCTTCGCCATCAAACCGGTCCCGGCCGATCTCGCGCCCTTTTATACTTCAGGCCGTGGCGGCCCGGGCATTTATCTCCTGAACACATACGATCTGCCGCATCGCCCGCTCTACAATCTGCCCGCGCTGACCCTGCACGAGTCCGCGCCCGGACACGCATTCCAGATTGCGATTGCGCTCGAGCACAAGAACCAGCCGGAATTTCGGCGGTTCGACTACATTTCCGCTTACGGTGAAGGTTGGGCGCTTTATTGTGAAAAGCTGGGCCACGAAATGGGGATGTACGAGACACCATACGAGCGCTTTGGGATGCTGGGTTACCAGATCTGGCGCGCCGCGCGACTGGTAGTGGACACCGGCGTTCATTCGAAAGGCTGGACGCGCGAACAGGCGCTCAAGTACATGCACGATTACACCGCGTTGCCCGAGCATGAGATCGAAACGGAAGTGGACCGTTACATCGCCTGGCCCGGGCAAGCCCTCTCTTATTATATGGGCGAGCTCGCGATCGCGGGGGCCCGCGAGAAAGCGGAGAAAACGCTCGGAGCGAAATTCAATGTCCGCGCGTTCCACGATGCGGTGCTCGAGCTCGGCTCAGTCCCGCTGCCCGTTGTCACGGCGCGGATCGACCGCTTCATCGCCGAAGGCGGCAAAGGCCCTTACCCGGATATGGAGTGAGCAGGTACCTGTAGCCGGCGGCGGTGACGCCGGAGAATTTGGGAACCAAGCGTGTCTCGCGACCTGGTTTCGGCTGCTAGCCGAAACAAACTTTGGGATCTACCATTGTTTGTCGCTATTAAGGGCTACGTCGAGAGTTTGAAAAAAGACGGCGAACCGATTCCCGCATCCTCGTGACAAAGCTCTAGTGGTGGCTGTGTCAGCCGCAGAGTTATCTGCGAGAAATTACGGTGATTTTTGGGCGTTGGAAGTTACAATATGTGCGTGAGTCTGCGCTATTCGATCGTGCTGCATAAATCGAAGGAGGGATACGCCGTCAGTTGTCCTGCGTTGCCCGGGTGTTGGTCCCAGGGAGCGACCGAAGAAGAGGCACTGGAAAATATCCGCGATGCAATCTGTGAGTATTTAGCCGCGATCAAAGAAACATTACCGGCTGCAGACGTTCGCGAAGTCGAAGTCACCGTTTAACGATGCCGAAAATTCCCGGCGTTAATCACCTCCGGGCAATCAAGGCGCTCGAAAAGGCCGGCTTCGGAGTTGTACGCCAGGGCAAGCACATTGTAATGAGCGACGGCACGCATTTCATCACGATTCCACGACACAATCCGCTGAACGCGACCACCATGGGTGGAATTGTTAAAGACGCAGGGCTTAAAATCACTCGGTTCAAAGAGCTGCTCCGAGAAGATGGAAGTCGAAGCCCATCCAGGCGGTCGCCGCGGCGACCTGGTGTAGCTTGTCCTGAGCGCAGTCGAAGGGAGCGCCTCGCCGAAAGGAACTTTGAATTTCCGTTTGATTTCGCTCGCATCATAAGCCGCTTATGATGCATGGTTCAAGCCATCGAAGTGTACGGCAGGCGCTACGCCTGCCGATCGGTCAAGAAAATGAGAGAAGCGCAAAAGAACGTGCACGAATGGAGCTGAAGGGATCAGCGACATAGAAGGTAAAGTGACGAGGGTAGGAGCGAGTGAGAGCGGGCAGCGAACGAGTTTCAATAGAGCTGAAGGGATCAGCGACATAGAAGGTAAAGTCGCGAGGGTAGCGACGAGCAAGTTGGGAAACGAGCGCGTTTCAATATCTCTCTGCCATCGGCAGGCGCGGCGGGCTCGTCAGCCGGCGCGAGCTGACGCGCTCGCATACAAAACAGATGGTCCCGATTCGCGAAGCAAACCCGCGGCGTTGAGAGCTGGCGTTAGCAGGGCGGCCAACATTACGGCTGGACGGGGACATGCTTGGGAGGGGGAGGGCGCCCGGGCACCGAGATCGGGGATCTCGGCAAGCCGTGGCCGCCGCGCAATCGCAAAACCGTTAAAGCTTACGTGAGGGAATCTTGGCGGTAATTACTCCATCGTAAGCGGCTTACGATGCATGAAAGCTGCGGCCATGAATTTGAATGCATGCGCTAGGTACTCAATCGACGCGGACAGCTCTTGCCTCGTCAATCCGCGTTATTCTCGCTTCTATCATAAGCCGCTTATGATGTATGATCGGCGAGCGCCGTAGTTCTGGATGCTGCACGTGAACGCGCGTTGGAGTGCGCGGCTCGGCGCTCTCCACGATGCCGTGCTCGAGCTCGGCTCGCTACCGCTTCCCGTTGTCACGGCGCGGGTCGACCGCTTAATCACTGAAGACGGCAAAGGCCCTTACCCCGATATGGAGTGAGTAGGTCTCGGGTGATTAGGGGAGCAAACCGATCGAAGGATGCGTGTGCAGGTCTTCTGTAGTGGCAGTCGTGTCGGCTGCGCTGTCGCTATTCTATGAACTGCGCGATTGAACGATATTTCTCACTGAGCTCACGGATGCGGTGTTCGAAATGACGGATTCGACGGATGGAACGGAAGACCAGCCAGGTCCCGAGCACAACCAGACCCAGGTTCAGGAGCATCAGCGGCAGCAGCAGTGGCATCACTTTCTCAATGCTGTAATAGCGCGAAGTGGCGATTAACGCGCTCAGCACGGAGAGAGGCAACGCGAACACGGCGATACCGGTGCGCAATGCAGCCAGCGCAGTTCGTTTTTCAGCGAGGAGCACTTGGATTTCGCCAAAAATGACATTGTCCGGCGTCGGTAGACCATCCGTTTCCATGCTTGTCACGCTTCCAATCTAATCGATTCGATTCAGCACAAAACTGGGTGAAAAATCGAGTTGACCCCGTGCAGTCGCATCATCCCTACGCCAGGTGACCTCGGTCGCTATTTCCCGGATCCGTGCGATAATCTTAGATGTCTAAACGATCTGGTATCTCTTTCACACGTCGCGCGCCGGACTGCATTACTGAGGAGCTGATCGCTGTGCTTTCGTCCAAGGCCTCTTTCGAATTCAAGCCCTTGTTCGAAACTATGCTCCTGAATCTGCGGGAGCGAAATGCAGCCAGTGGCGGCGAAGAAATGCTGCGCTTGCGTGCGTATGAAAAGCTTCAGGGCCTTGTCCACCAGGGGGCGGTTAATCGGACAATCACCGGGGCCACGAAGAAATACAAAGGCGTCCCTACGCGAATGATTGTGCTGCGCGCTGAGATGAAAGCTTTGCGTGCCGCCTGCAACCGGCGCGCTCGCGCCAAGGCTGCCGCGGCTAACTCCGCTTGAGCAGCTACAACGCGCCGAGGCTAACTTTTTCGTTGATCGCCAACTAGTCGTTGCGGGGAGACGGGACGCCGCGATGATCTTTGCGCGAGCGGATGAAAAATTGACAGCGTTTTTGGAACTAGAAGCGGCGATTGCGGCTAGGGCAAATGTGGAAGAGACCACCTGGCAGACACCAGAGCCCTGGGCCTCAGAAGGTCCAGCCAAGGCAAATCTCCTCCACTACTTATTTCGTATTTAGCGCGCGAATTGAGCCTCTGCAGAAGGCAAACTCTTAAGAGCGCGTTTGCTGAAGATTCCCCACCGCGCCATCCTCGAAGTTTGGTCAGTGCGGCATATGGGAGCGGCGCCGGGTTTTCCCCAGGGGAGAACTCTCGACGGTGCAGTTGTGATCCCCGCATCGGTCTGGGGTGCTTATGTTTCGCAATCCGTTAGTAATCGCAGCCCGCTATAGTCATCAGTCGCATCGAATTTTGGCCGGGTCGCACTTAACCAGAGCATTCACCACTCTTTGAAATCGACCTTGTGCTCGTGCGTCTCGACCAACGTGCCAGCGCCCACCTGGACGACTTAGGAACGTCGGACTTCTACCTATACACAAATCTGCCGGGTGCCCGATTGTGCGATCTTTGCAGCCGACCACATTTACTCAAGCAAAGGGGGCAAAGGGGAGTGACCATGCTCATAACCAACACAATCGCGGATCTCCGGCAACAGATTCATGACGACCTCCGAAGGCAACATCCCGAATGGGTTCTGCCAAACGGCGAATCCCCAATGTGCGATGCCTACGAGGCGCGGCTCAAGGATCTGCTCGCACTTGTGTCCGGGTCACAGACGACGCCCGACCGAAAGGCAACGCATCGGAGATTAGATCGACAGTCGCGATGATCTTGTCACACGGCCGGACCTCGTAAGCGTGTTGTGAGCTGGTCATCGGCTTTATCGGGTGTTCGTCGCGGCGCCGAATCAAAATTAAGTGAATCTGACTTACGCTCAAAAGCGTTTTACACATTGTGCTAGCAAACCTCCAACCTCGAAATGGAACCGGACACGGCTTGGCAACGCTTCAGATAAGGCGCAGGCTGGAAAAAAACATTGCCACATTGTCAGAAACCATCGCCCTACTTCGCGGAGGCCAAATCTCCGTGCATGAAGCGCGGCGTCGAGTGCGCGCTGCGGAGCAAGAATGGATTGCCATACGTAATCTGATGGACAAATCCGATCGAATGAGCAGGGCCAAAAAAATACGCCCGGCACAGCCCGCCGAATGGCAGCCGTTCGTTTGATTAGATCAAAGCCGCGGCGGTGCCTTCCGCGGGCGCACCTCGTAGAAATGCATTAAGCCAGCGCTAGCGAGTCTTTCGACGTTTTGCTTTCCGGTAGGTCGCCCGCTTCTTGCTACGCACTAACAGCGGGTCCGGTCGTGGTGCACCAGTGATTTGTTCGGGCTTGCCGCTTATGATCGCTGCAATGCGCAGCTTGAACTCCTCAACGGTTGCGACTCGGCGCTGTTCGTTCATTGCTCGACTCGCCCTGCGAAGAATAAACCGCTAACCAAGCGCTCGAGCAAGCTGAGTCGCTCTTTGCGCGGTCGCACTTCGTAAACGTGCATTTTTCTTAGTGGCAACCTTCACAGGCATCGCCCTTGAACGCTTCGATGCTCTCGAGCATGATAATCGGAACCATGTTCCACGCCTCTATCCGCTGCCACCGGATTCGAAGCGCAAGAAAACGCGCATGCACGAAACTAGCGCCAGCTCAGCGGTCTAAGTTTCTACGTCAACTTAGTACCGATCGTAGTAATGATGACGCCGATGGCCGCCGTA
>JBKPBJ010000335.1:0-4593 GCA_046726875.1 Verrucomicrobiota bacterium | reverse complement strand
AGCGGGCCCATTTCCGAAACAGTCGCGCGGACAGGATGACCTTGTTCGCCAAATACATCCCAGAAAACCACCGGGCAGGCTTCGCCTTTGAAATCGTCGAGCTTAAGCTCCTTTGCGCGCTCGAGGACCTTTGGATTGTTTGCGCCCGGCTGACTGAGCCCAGCGAGATCGCCTTTTACATCAGCCATGAACACGGGAACGCCACGAGCGCTGAAGTTTTCCGCAAGCGTCTGCAGCGTCACGGTTTTTCCGGTGCCGGTTGCGCCCGCAATCAAGCCGTGGCGATTCGCCATTTTAGGCAGCAAAAAAATCTGTTCTTTCGATTGGGCGATGAAAATTAGGTCGGCCATAACAGAGAATTATGCTTCCGCACCACCGCGATTGTCCAGCGCAAGCGGTGAACGGCGCGCACGGAGTGACGCGCCGTACCACTAAAAGCGAACGTAGACTGATTGGTAGGGCGGGCAGTCCTCTGCCCGCCGTTTCTTCAATTCAGGTGGTTCAGTACAGATACGGCTTTGACAGCGGAAATGCGTTCTTGATCAATTCAACACGCGGTTTCGCCTCGTCTACAATGATCACCTCCACGACGTCGAAGCGGAAAAGTATGTCCGGGTTCTCTAGCATACGCAGCCAGGCGAGCGCGCCGCGTGAAATTCGCTTCTGTTTTGCGCGGTCGACCGCTTCGAGTGGCCGGCCGAAATCCTCGCGCGTCCGCGTTTTTACTTCGACGAACACCAGCGTGTCGTTTTCGCGGCACACAACGTCAATTTCGCCGCCACTGCGTCCACGGAAATTGCGGAAGAGGATCTTGTAACCGTTACGCTTGAGGAACCGGCATGCTAATTTCTCGCCGCGCGCGCCGCGCCGGAGATGACCGGATTTGGACGATTTCTTCCAAGGCAAGAAGCGGCTGCGCCACTGGTTCGAAAGATCGGCGATGGATCGGGCAAGGGCCGAATTCATGAAGCTTCAAAAGATGCAGTTCCGTTCCGTAACCTTTGTGCTGACTGAAGCAATACTGCGGGAACTGCGCGCAAAAGTCACGCATGATCCGGTCGCGCGTGACCTTCGCAATCACGCTCGCCGCGGCGATGCTCAAGCTGATGCAATCGCCATCGATAATTGCCGTTTGCGGAAGTGGAAACGGAATCACGGGAAGACCATCAATCAAAACGTGGTCCGGCAGTTCGAGCAACGCGTCAATCGCGAGGCGCATCGCACGGTGACTCGCACGCAAAATGTTAATCCGGTCGATCTCAACAGAATCGACAATGCCGACCGTCCATCTGATTTCGGGATTCGAAACTAGCTCGCAATAGATCTCTTCGCGCAAGTCCGGCGCGAGCTGTTTGGAATCGTTCAGACGGCGATTCCGGAATTTTTGCGGAAGAATCGCCGCAGCCGCAACGACCGGCCCAGCCAATGCGCCGCGCCCGGCTTCGTCAATCCCAGCAATACACGCGACCCCCGTGGCGCGGAGTTTCTTCTCGTAGCGAAATCCACACCGCCGGTAGGCCATCAGTGCAAATCATTTCAGATTTGCGCTGAGTGACAAGTGACATGTGATCAATGATGAGAAAAAACTCGGTAGGGCGCGTCACTCCGTGCGCGCTCAGCGGACGGCACAGGAGTGCCGTCCCTACCAATCATCACTCTCTGACCGCTGTCGCTTCCTTGCCTTTGCGAGCGCGAAGGTAATTGAGTCTCGCTCGACGGGCGCGGCCGTGTTGTTCGACTTCCACCTTCGCAATGCGCGGCGAGTGCAGGGGAAATACCCGCTCGACGCCCTCGCCGTACGAGATGCGACGCACGGTAAAAGTTTCGTTGAGCCCGCGCCCCTTCCGGGCGATCACTACGCCGGCAAAGATCTGGATTCGTTCCTTGTCTCCTTCCACGACGCGCGTGTGCACGCGCACGCTGTCCCCAACAGAAAACGGTGTGGCATCGCTTTTCTGCTGTTCTTTCTCGATCGTATCGATGATCTGATTCATACACTCGTCGCCAGCCGCGCGGCTGCGGGCGCACACTGTCATTCGAAGGCACCGGTTTTGCAACCCGAAATCGCCCATCATTTGAGCACGAGCAAGAAGCACGAGCAGGAGCCGAAGAACGCGCAGAAAATCTGTGAAAATCTGCGGAATCTGTGGCTAATTCCGGTTCCCATCGCGCCCGTAGCTCAACCGGATAGAGCGTTGGCCTCCGGAGCCAAAGGTTGTGGGTTCGACCCCCGCCGGGCGCAATCCTCAGAAATCGGCGCTCAATTCACCAACCGTCGCTCCGCTCTGTAAGGGAACACTTCCGGAATTTCACCCGCTCGGATTTGGCGCTGGATCGTGCGCCAGAAATCAGGCGTAAAAATTTCGCGGTGATGTTCCAGCAACGCGGAGAGGGCTGGTGATGGCAAAGCCAGAAATTGCAAAAATTCCTCGGGAAAAATGTCGTTCTCGCGCACGGAGAACCAAGGTTCGGCGGCGATTTCCTCCTCTGGAGTTTGGGCTTCCGGCAGTTTGCGAAAATGGCAATCGGTCAGGAAACAAAGCTCATCGTAATCGTAAAAGACGATGCGGCCGTGCCGGGTCACGCCAAAATTTTTCGTGAGCAAATCGCCCGGGAAAATATTTGAAGCCGCAAGGTCTTTAATCGATTGCCCGTAATCGCGTCCTGCACCCGCGAGCGCATCCGGCTCGTTTTCGCGGAAGAAAAGGTTGAGCGGTCGCAGACGACGCTCGACATAGGCGTGCGCGATGATGACGTCGCCGCCGTCCATTTTCACAATCGAAGCAGCATCGCGCAAGAGCTCGGCCAGCAGTTCAGGGTCGAACCGGTCGCCAGGGATACGGAGATGCTCGAACTCGTGCGCTTCGACCAGTCGTCCCGCGCGGTCGTGTTCGAAAACCAACCGGTAGCGCCGCTGCACCTCCGCGCGAGTGCTCTCTTTCGGCAAATCAAATTGATCTCTGATCAGTTTAAAAACGACATCGTAGCTCGGCAGGGTGAAAACGCTCATCACCATTCCGCGGGCACCTTCGGCGACGACGAAACGATCACTGGACTTGCGCAGGTGGGCGATGAAATCGCGGTAAAATTCCGTTTTACCGTGCCGATGAAAACCGATCGCGTTGTAAAGATCAATCAAACGTTTGCGCGGCATCAATTGCTGGAGGTAACGCACAAGCCGATAGGGACATTCGACCGCGACGCGAAAATAAGAGCGAGTAAACGAGAACAGAATCGCGAGATCGTTATCTCCATGCAGCAGCGCATCGAGGACGATTCCGCGCTCACTTTCGTGACAAAGGCAAAGCGCGATCGGCAACGGCGTTTCGCCGTCGCGCAAGACACGTCCGACCAAATAGGCGCCGCGTCCGCGGTAAAAAATACTCGAGATAATCTCCAGCTCTGGCTGCCCCTTTTTTGCCCGGTGCGCCGCTTCAATGCGGGCCGCAGCCAGTTTCGCCGTATCGCGCAGATTCTCCCAGCAGGTTGCGTCGAAACCGTCTGTCAACGCCTCACACAGCAGTTCGGTTAAAGTTCCGCCCCGATAAGTTTTCGCGACACTGGTCGCGCCGCTCGCCGGCGGCGCGTCGAAATCGGTATCGACAAATTCGATCGCCTGGTCCACACCGGCCGTGGCAAAGACGCGGCGCGTTAACGAATTGAAAAATGTCTCCGCGATTTCCCACGCGGGCGAGCGCGCGATGAGCGATGAGTAAACGGCTTTGATCCCCATCCAGATGGTGTGTTCGGGCAAACGAACGTCCATCAATTCGCGGATACGACTCGTTAGGCGATCAAGAACTTCGTTGTAACAATGCAACCGCTCGGCTGCGTCATGAAAGCTGCCGGCCCAGTCGCCTGCCAGAAAACGTTCGCGCGCCCGCTCGGTGATAGCGTTGAAACGCGTTTGGTAATCGAGAAGAGCTTGCTGCGCGGTCTCGGCGCAACGCGCGGCGAGACGGCTGTCGGTCAGCGCGGAAGAACCTTGCGCGACGTCTTTGTTCGCGAGCGCCGGTGTTGCATTCAACCGAACTGCTCCGCCTCCGTCGAACCGCCCAGGGCCGTGGTCGAGCTTTTGCCGCCGGCAATAATCTGCGCAACGAGATCGAAGTAACCGGTGCCGACTTCGCGCTGATGTTTCGTCGCCGAGTACCCATCACTTTCGGCGGCAAATTCCGACTCCTGCACCTGCGCATAGGCCGCCATGCCGCGGTCGCGATAATCGCGCGCCAGATTAAACATGCTGGCGTTGAGCGCGTGAAATCCAGCGAGCGTAACGAATTGAAATTTGTAGCCCATTGCCCTCAGTTCAGGTTGAAACTTTGCGATACTTCCGCTATCGAGATGCAAGATTATCACTTCTTGTACTGGAGCAAGAAAGACTAAAGATCTATAACATGCTCACACTTCCGGAAGAACGTGAAGATTGAGGAGGGTCAAGAGCATTCGACGAATGCAGCGGTTTAGTTCAACGCGCGTTTATCCGCAATGGGTCCAGATCCCTCGGCAGCATAAGTTTTGGGGTACGACAGGCAGATGACTCGAAGACTCGATTACCGCGACAGCGTGCTTAAGGCGTACCCCGAGGTCTAC
>JBKPBJ010000334.1:0-3149 GCA_046726875.1 Verrucomicrobiota bacterium | reverse complement strand
CCGAGCTCGCGCACAAATTCGCAGCGATGCGGGCGCGGCTGGTAATCGCGAATCGCGGGGACCATCTGCGCGAACGACAGTCCGCGGGCGATGCCGACAGCGAGCGTTGCCATCAGATTCTCGATGTTATGTAGCCCGCGCAGCTTCGTGTCAGGCAGACGCAGGACCGGCTGATTTTCATAAACGATTGCGCCGTCAGATAGCCGGAAATCGGCGCGATTGGAATAAGCGCTGAAGGAAATTCGGCGTGGTCGAATCTTCGGAAGCGTTTCCGTGGCGTTGACTACTGCGAGATCCTGCTCGGTTTGATTTTCGAAAATGCGCAGCTTGGCCGCGCGATACTCAGCAACGGAGCGATAACGATCCAGATGGTCAGGCGCGAAATTGAGCCAGAGGCTTACCGACGGACGAAATGTGCGGATCGCTTCCAGTTGGAACGAGCTCACTTCAACCGTCAGCAGGTCCAACGGCAGCTGTTCCCGCGCGACCTCTGAAAGCGGTTTGCCGATATTGCCGCATGCGATCGTTCGTTGCCCGCAGGCATTTAACATTTGCGCCAACAATTCTGTCGTCGTGGTTTTGCCGTTCGTGCCTGTCACCGCTATGACAGGAAGATCGCAGGAGCGCCAACCCAGCTCGAGTTCACTGATTGTTTCAATTTTGCGCGAGGAAAAATTGCGCGCCAATGGAGAAATCGGATCGATGCCCGGACTTAAAACTATCCAGTCGTACGCAGATGAATTCTGGTCCGCCTCAGCTCCACAAATTACGCGCACACCATGTGCGCGAAGATTGTCCAGCGTGGATTTCAGCAAGTTATTTTCGTCCGCGCTATCGAGCACCGTCACTTGTGCGCCCTCCGACACCAGCAGCAACGCCGCGGCGCTTCCGCTCAGGCCAGCTCCAAGCACGGCTACGTTTTGGTTTTTGTAGCGTCCGTGGTTCATCGCAGTTTGAGCGTTGCCAGTCCGAGTAAGGCGAAAATGATCGAAAGAATCCAGAAGCGGACGATGACCGTCGTTTCTTTCCAGCCGCTTAATTCAAAATGATGATGAAGCGGAGACATGACGAAAAACCGTTTGCCGGTGAGTTTGAAGCTCAGCACCTGCAAAATCACTGAGACGGCTTCGATTACGAAAACGCCACCCACTACGGCCAGCAGCAGCTCCTGCTTACAACAGATGGCGACAACACCGAGCATTCCGCCGATGGCCAGCGACCCAGTGTCTCCCATGAAAACCCTGGCCGGATAACAATTGAACCAGAGAAAACCCAGACCCGCCCCAATAAGCGCCGAGCAGACAACGGTCAGTTCCCCGGCGAAGGGATAAAATGGGACCTGTAGGTATTCCGCGACGCGGAAATTGCCGGCTGCATAACAGAGTAAGGCGTACGCAAATGCAACGGTGATGGTGCAACCGGTCGCCAAACCATCCAGTCCATCAGTGAGATTCACCGCGTTAGAAGTGCCGACGATGACCAGCACAAAAAACACGAAGGTGAACCAACTCATGTTCGCAATCACCGGCGTTTTCACGAAAGGCACATAGAGCGCGCGCGCCTGCACTTCTATCAACGGATCTGTAAGAAACAGGCCCGTGATGACCGCTGCGAGAATGATTTGGAAAAGGAGTTTAATCCGGCCGTGAATCCCTTCGGATTTCTTCTTAGTGACCTTAAGGTAATCATCGGCGAACCCGAGCGCGCCGAGGTAAACCATGCTCAAGAGCGCGAGCCAGACGAACTTGTTGTCGAGACGCGCCCAGAGGATGCTCGACACAAAAACGGCGCCAATCACCAGCACGCCGCCCATAGTCGGTGTGCCTTGCTTTACCCCTTGCAGTTCGGCAAGTCGGTGGACTTCCGACACTCCTCGAATCGGTTGTTCGACTTTCAGTGCCTGCAGCTTTCCGATAATGAAATTTCCAAACATCAGTGTGGTCAAAAACGCCGTAACCGCCGCAGCAATTGCCCGGAAGGTGACGTAAAGAAAAACGTTGAACCCGATGAACTTGCCACTCAGGTGATGGAGGTAGTACATCATGGCGAAGTCACGAATGCCGAATTTTGACTGCCGAATTGCTCGATCACTTCCTCCGTGCGCGCGGCGCGACTGCCCTTGATCAGAACGAGATCCCCGGGCGCGGCAATTTCGCCTAACAACCTGGCAGCTTCAGCGGTCGATCGCGCGGATGAAACTTTGTCCAAACCGGCGGTGCGCGCGCCTTGCGCAATCAGTTCCGCCGCGTCGCCAATCGTGATCAGTCGATCGACTCCGAGCGTCGCTGCGGTCTCACCAACCTCGCGGTGCCCGCGCTCCGATTCAGTGCCCAATTCCCGCATCTCGCCGAGCACCGCGATCCGTTTCCCTTCGGCATCGAGCTCGACCAATGTTCGCAACGCCGCTTTCATGGAATCGGGGTTGGCGTTGTAGCTGTCGTCCAGAAATTGCACGCCGCCGATTTCCTTGATTTGCAAGCGCGCTTTCGTGAGCGGCGCGGCAGCGAGACCCGCGGCACATTCCTCGATCGATAATCCAAATGCTCGACCTGCGGCGACGGCCAGCAAAGCATTCTGCACCATGTGCAAACCCGCAACGGGAAGCTGCGCGCGGCAACGATGCGCTCCTTCAAGAATTGTGAACTCGGAGCCGTCAGCGCTCTGGCTAATTTCAATCGCGCGCACCGTTCCACCTGTCGTACCCGCAAACACAACTTTCGCAGTGGCGCACGCTGCGATTCCTTTGCTGAACGGATCGTCGGCATTTAGAATCACCGTTCCTTGTGGCCTCACCGCTTCGGCCAGGGCGCCTTTTTCCCTGGCGATCGCCTCGCGCGAACCCATGAACTCGATGTGTGCTACCCCGACGTTCGTGATGATTGCCACATCGGGCGCTGCGATTATCGAGAGCGCTGCGATTTCGCCGGGATGATTCATCCCGATCTCCCAGACGGCCACTTCATCGTCGGAAGTCGCTTCCAGAATTGTGCGCGGCAAACCAACGTGATTGTTGAAATTACCTTCAGTTTTGGTGACCCGAAATCTTCGCGCCAGCACCGACGCGGCGAAATCTTTCGTGCTGGTCTTGCCGTTGCTTCCGGTGATCGCGAGCACTTTCAGCGCGAGGGACCTGCGGTAATTGGCTGCGA
>JBKPBJ010000333.1:0-2895 GCA_046726875.1 Verrucomicrobiota bacterium | reverse complement strand
AGAAACGCGAGGATCCTGGATTGAATCTCCAGACTCGAAAAGCCGGTAGCGTCGAAATTCAGGCGAACTTCTACGTTGTTATTCTCATCGAGACGGCTGTGAACGGAGCTGTCTTTGGCGACTTTGCCATCCGCTGCGATGGAAAGTTGCCTCGCTACAGCCGTCTCGAGTTGCGATCGTGTGTGTGCGAACTCGCCTTGCGTCACAATCCCGTCGTGATCCTCATCGAGTTCGGCAAGTTGTGCCGCGTCCCTGACCGCAAGCGTCAAGGTAACCTCCAGACTATTTCTGCAGGAGCGGACGGCGAGGCTGCTTAAACCGGGATCATGCGCCGCCGTCTTTTGAAGCGGCAACAGCGAAAACAGAATTGAAAAAATCGCGGCTCGAGCAACGCGTGACCCAGCCAGGCGCAATAACTGTGCCTGGCCGGGATTCCGAGAGTCCATAAGAGAATGACGGACCGCGCCGCTTTGGGGCGTTATGGATGGGAGTGATTGCGGCCATTCTGTGGCGTGGATTCGTACGGGAAGACCTTGTTATACGCCACGTCGTTGAAGTCCAAATTGTCGCCTGCCGGACCGCGAATGATTGGTGGGTTTACGCGAAGATTGCTGATCAGAGCAGTCACCGCGATGTCCACTACGTCGTCGCCAAAACGGCGGCCATTCGGCCAACCCCCGGGAATAACTCCATTGCCAAAGCCTGGTTGAATTTGGCTGACCAGAGTGTCGCTGCCGAAAATGCTCAGCCGAGAAAATCCAGGGTCATCCGGGTTGGGACCCTGTTGGCTCCCATTGCCGGCCAGGCGGCAGGGATCTGTGGACAGATCAACTTTGATCAAATCAGGAATAAAGATCCCTGTGATGTCAGTCCGGCCTGTCTCGACGTCGGGCAACTGGCCATTGAAGATGATGACGTTAATTAGGTGCGCGAGTTCGGGAGTCATCGCGTATTGGCGGAACAAGTCGTTATCGGACTCAGGACTCGTACGGCTGTAGCGATCCTTATCGGCGATAGCAACCAGGCCCTCGTTGAAGAGCGGGTTTCCTTGCCGGGCGACCTGCACCCAGGGGCCGTGCAGCTGCGGATCGCCGCGTCTCACTGAGCGGTTGGTTTCATCGCGGAGTATTTGTATCTGACGGCGGCTGGTGGTCGCGTAAACGCCGACGATTTGCTGGTCACCGCCCAATTCGCTTACCGGGATCACGAGCGCCATTAGGTGAATGTTGAACCCGCCCTGAGAGTCCTTGCCCGGCGAGCGGAGCTGCAACAGATCGAAAATGGCGTTGATGTCACCATAGAAACCATCATCACGTTGCCCTGCGAACGAGAAGTAACCGCCGCCCAAATTCTTGATCGTTTGTGTTGTGTAACGATCGAGCTCGCCTTCCGTCGCGACGCCGTCCTTCGCGGGATTGTTGCCATCGTTGCCTTGATTATAAAACGGCGTAGCGATGCCCTGATTGTTAGGCGGAACGGTACCGGTTCCGAGCACCGTCCGGTGGTTGCCTTGGCGATGGTCCACTTTGGTGACGGTGTAGGTCTGTATCAAGTTCTGATTAGCGTCCGCGACGTCGTTAACGACACCAAGGTAGGATTGCAGGATCGTATTCCTGTTCCGGAACGTCGTATCGAATTTAAACTCGTAGCTCAACGTGGCTCTGCCCGCAGCTACGTCGTTGCCGGTCGCAACGCGGATTTGATAGAGGACGTTGTCGTCGAAGTTGTACTTGTTTGGGCCGATGCCGGGTTCCTCGTGAGGGTACACGCCCAGCGCGGTGACAAGACTCTTCATTCCATTTTCATTTTGCACGAACGCATAAACGTCCGTGGTGTTAGCTGCCGGATCGCGAGTGATCAGCGGCGCATCCATGTGACTGGATGCTTGTGCTGCTCCGATTAAATGTGCCACGATGAGTGCCATAGCACCGCGCGACATGAGGTATGTTATTTTTTTCATCTGTATTTTAGGTTTCGTGTTGGGTTTTCCGCGCGGTATTTGGTCCGAGCGAAAAAGGTTTTTGTGGGTTCGGGGCAACGGACGCCTTTTTTTCAGCGCCACCCGCTGCCACGTTTTGAAGTTGATTGCGTTCAGATGGCAAAAGCAGATGCGAGAGTTCGCTCGCTTTGCGCAACCAGCGCTCCGCATCAGCAGAGTGACCGGCTTGTGAAGCGATGATGGCGGCATGGAAAAACAGGCGCGCGTCCCGGGTGCCTTCCACCAATGCCCGCTGCATCTCGCTGTGCGCTTCAGTCACCTTCCCTGCCGCAACCAGCGACCAGGCTAGGGCGTCGTGACTGAAGACATCACCGCGCGAATCAAATTCGGCTCGCGCAAGTCGAAGCGCCGTCTCAGGAGACTCGTGTCGCGTCGCGAGGTAGAGCGCCAGCGTGCGCGGATCGCTGCTCCCGCCGCATTGGCAAAGTTGAGCTTCGACCTCAGACGCTTCGTGCTCCTTGCCAGCTACGCGCAGCGCCTCGGCTAGCGTCCACTGATATTCTGGAAGCGGATTTAGCTTTACGGCGCTCTGCAAAGCGTCCACGGCTTCGCCGAGCCGGTTTTGAGCAAGCAGTATTTTTCCCTTCAGTAAGAGCGTTGGCGGATAATTGTTTTGTAACGAGAGTGCAACCGCGCACCGTTGTTCTGCTTCGTTAACATGGCCCGCTTGAAACTCGTAGAACGCCAATCGTGTGTTGACCCATGCGGCGGATTCGGCGTCGCTCGGACTGGCAGCGCTCACGGCGAGTTGCATCGCCTCGATCGCTCCCTCCAGATCGCCTTTGAGCCAGCGCATGTGCGCCGCCCGGGCGTATGCGCGAAGATCAGGCTTCAAATTCATCATCTGCTGATAGGCCTCGACTGCGTCGCCCAGCTTTCCCTGCTCCATCAACGCA
>JBKPBJ010000332.1:0-12139 GCA_046726875.1 Verrucomicrobiota bacterium | reverse complement strand
TTCAACACGTAACCAGCCGCAAACGCATACAAAAGAGACTGTGTCGGCTTTTCGCGGACGTACTCTCCGGTTTCGTTGACGGCCGCCTCGAATCGGTCTTTCACCCACTGCATTCCGCGTTCGGGAAACTCAGCAACCATTTCGGCAGATAACTGATCCATGTCGCTTAATGATTCGCATTCTAAACCACTCTTGCGCGCATCCAACTGTCACCGCAACTCAAGCCAGATCGAGCTTGCGCCCGTGCGGGGTGGAAAATCAGGTAGGGGCAACGGTCGGTGTAATGTCGCGGCGCGACGTGTTTCTTTCAGGCAATAGCGGGCCATCACTTCCAGCGCACGCACGCCTAATGCAGAACAATTCGTGGAGACCAAAACGTGGGCGTCGCGCTCCGCCACTGCAAGACCACTGATGAGCAAGCTTTTGAAATCGTATTGGATCTGAAACGCTTTTCCTTTCGGAGAACGCGAAAAAGTCGGGGGGTCGAGGATGATAGTGTCGAATTTTTCGCCTCTCCGGGCGAGGCGCGGCAGCACGGATCGCACATCGTCCGCGATAAAGCGCTGATCGATCGCTGACAGGTTGTTCAGCGCGAAATTTTCGCGTCCACGGGCAAGATACTTTTTCGAAAGGTCAATGTTGAGAGTGCTCGCTCCATTACATGCCGCGTACACGGAAAAGGAACAAGTATAAGCGAAACAATTCAGCAGTCGCTTTGGCGCTATATGACGCACGTACCGGCGATTCTCTCGCTGGTCCAAAAACAGACCCGGCGAATAGCCTATGCCGAAGTCTATGCTGAACTTCAGATACCATTCGGTGGCGACGGTCTGTAAACTCTCGCTGGGATCGCCAACGACCAGAGCCGGTGGTTCGCGACGTTCGTTTTTTGTCGGAATCAATCGCGCAAAGACGCGTCGCACGGGGAACCCGACCGAGTCGGACCAGCTTTGGAGCTCTTCCAGCAACCGTTCGCGGGCCAACACTCTTTTGAACGAGATCAGAACGTCGTTGCCGAAGCGTTCGACCCAGCCATCCTCAATAGTGCAAAGCCGGTGCGCGTCAGTACCCTCTGCCTGGAAATCGCGGAGTAAGCCTGGATCAATCCATCCCGTAATCATTTTGTTTCTGTGCTCCAACGGGATAGTTCGAAATCACTATGGCACAACGGATGGGTTGCCGGGAAACGCGGCGTTGCTACACTGGCGCGATCACTTTCGCGCCGTCGAGTCAATGGCCACGTGTCGGCGGCGTAACTATGCAACAAGTCACCGTTCGTGTTCCCGCGAGCACTTCCAATCTCGGTCCTGGCTACGATTGTCTGGGCGTCGCGCTGCGCATCCATAACAGCGTCACGGTCATCCGGGGCAACGTGCTTCGATCTTCTCATCCACGAATTGTCTCTGACGCGGCAGAACGATTTTTCAACCAGGCGCGACGCCACAGATTCTCGTTTTCGTTTTCGATTGCAGAACAAGTTCCAAGGCGTCGCGGCCTAGGCAGCAGCGCGACGATTCGCCTTGGCGTCCTGTTTGGGCTGAACCGGCTTAGTGGCGAGCCACTAGATCGACTCACCCTCTTTAGATTATGCGCCGAATCGGAAGGACATCCTGATAATGCTGCACCGGCAACATTCGGTGGATTCACGGTGGTAGGGTCCGCGCGCTGCGCCGACCGGACGCCGAAGCGCGGTGTCCCTACCCTGCAGCGTTTTGAAGTTTCGAGACGTCTCTTTTTCGTTCTTCTGGTCCCGGACCTCGAAATCGAAACCGCGCGCGCGCGAAGCATTTTGCCTTCAAAGATCTCGCGCGTTGCTGCGGTAGAAAACTGTGCGAACGCATGTGCGGTCACCGCGGCGTTTGCATCGCGGGATTACGAAAAAATGCGTGGTACTTTTTCCGACAACCTTCACCAGCCATTTCGCGCGAAACTGATTCAGTTTCTTCCGCGCGTGATCGAAGCCGCCGAGCGAGCAGGTGCGCTCGGCGCCTTTCTTAGCGGAAGCGGATCCGCGGTAGCGGCTGTTACACTCGAAGCGCCTGAGAAAATCGCAGCTGCCATGGCGCGCGCTGCTGACGCGCCCGCTCACACGATTATCACACACGCTGACAACCGCGGCGCACAGGTGTTGCCAATCCGCCATCCGTCATCCGGAATCCACCATTAAGATGGGTCGCCGGCTTGAACAGTTAGAAGAATTCGGGATTGACGTCGTTCTCGAACGACGTCACGGCGTTCGCGCTTCGGTCCTGCGCGGGATCCTTTACGGCCTGTCGTTCGTCTACGATAGGGTGGTGCAACTCCGGCTTTATCTCTATCGCAAAAGAGTTTTTCGTGAACGCACGCTGGGATGTCTCGTGATCAGCATCGGCAATCTTACGGTCGGCGGAACCGGTAAAACGCCGGTTGTTGAGAAGTTTGCACGCGCTTTGCAGGCCGGAGGACGCCGAGTGGCGATTCTCAGTCGCGGTTACAAAAGCGTCCCGCGGAGACGCGACTGGCGAAGTTGGTTCCGCGGAGATTCCGAGCCTCCGCGGGTGGTTTCCGATGGCAAATCCCTGCTGCTGGATTCAGTCACGGCGGGTGATGAGCCTTACATGCTCGCCCACAATTTAAAAGATGTGATCGTATTGGTGGACAAAGACCGCGTGAAAGGCGGCCGGTTCGCCATCGACAAATGGCAGGTCGACACACTGCTGCTCGACGACGGATTTCAATATCTGCATCTCAAACATCGGCTGGACATGGTGCTTGTGGATCGACAAGCCCCCTTCGGAAACGAGTTCCTGCTGCCCCGGGGCACGCTGCGCGAGAGGCCGCGCAATCTGCGCCGCGCCAGCTACATTTTCGTTACGAAGAATACCGGTGAACCGAATTTCGAGCTGATGCGACGGATCCGGCGCTACAATCGCACGGCGGAAGTCATCGAATGCGCGCACAAACCGCTGTATCTCCAGAACGTTTTCACTGGCGAACAACTGCCGCTCGACGCCTTGCGTGACACGTTCATCGGTTCGCTATGTGCGATTGCTTCCCCTGAAAGTTTTGAGGGCGCGCTCACCAAACTGGGCGCGCACGTCGATCTGGCGAAGCGCTACATCGATCATCATTACTACACCGAGGCGGAACTGAGCAGCTTCATCAAGCGTTGTATCCGCCGCGACCTGGCGATGATCGTCACCACCGAAAAAGATTCGGTGCGCATGCCGCGTCTCCCAGAGGCCGAACTGAAAGTGCCGATTTATTTTCTGCGGGTGGAAATCGAAATCCTGAGCGGGCACGAAAGCTGGGAACATTGCGTCGCCCGAATTTGCAAGCCCAAGCCGGTGCTCCCGCCCGAGCGGTTTTTCGCTTAACCAAGGTTCGCACCAAGAGCACACACTTTAGTAAGAGTAAGAGAAGATTAGAACCTTTGCGTCCTTTGCAGAGACTGTGCGAGGTTTAGATCCATGCCCAAGAAGGCAGAGCTCATCGTCGACGATCGAAAGCTTCAGGTATCGAACCTGGACAAGGTGCTTTACCCGAAGGCCGGTTTTACCAAGGCACAGGTCATCGACTACTACATCCGGATTGCGCCGGTGCTCTTGCCGCACTTGAAGGACCGCCCCCTCACAATGAAGCGCTATCCAGATGGCGTGGAAGGCGAGTTTTTCTATGAGAAGAACTGCCCGATGCATCGGCCGAAATGGGTACAGACGGCAAAAGTGTGGAGCGAGGGCAACCAGCGGATCATGCATTATTGCCTTGCCAACGATCTGCCCACGCTGGTCTGGGCCGCGAACCTCGCGGATCTCGAGCTGCACACATCCCTGTCGCGCAAAAACAACATCGAATGTCCCACGATGATGGTGTTCGATCTCGACCCCGGCGTTCCGGCCGACATCGTTCAATGCTGCCAGGTTGGGATCTGGCTGCGCGAGCTGCTGGGCGGAATGAAATTGAAAGCATTCGCAAAAACGAGCGGCTCAAAGGGTTTACAAGTCTATGTGCCGCTGAACACGGTGGTGACTTACGATCAGACGAAAGGTTTGTCGCGGTCGTTAGCTCAAGGTTTGGAACGCGAACACCCTGATCTCGTCACGTCGAACATGTCCAAGGCCGTCCGCAAAGGAAAAGTGTTCGTCGATTGGAGCCAGAACGACGAACACAAAACCACTATTTGCGTTTACTCACTCCGCGCAAAAGAGCAGCCCACCGTTTCCACTCCGGTCGCCTGGAACGAAGTGGAGACTTGTTTGAAAAAGAAAAAAGCGGAGCTCTTAAAATTTCGTTCCGACCAGACACTCGCGCGCGTGGAAAAACAGGGCGACCTGTTCGAGTCAGTGGAGGTACTGAAACAAAAGCTGCCGAAAAAATGGGACATATGAGCGAATCGGCACCAAAACGATCAACGATGCATGAACAATCACTTGTGGTTTGATGCGGTTGGATGGGTGGGAGCGGCGGCTCTGCTCGTCGCTTATGCCATGGTCTCCTCGAGGAAATTAGAGGGACATTCCGCTGCCTTTCAGCTCCTCAACATTGGCGGCAGTCTCCTGCTGGCCGCAAACACGATTTTCTATGGATCGTACCCTTCCACGTTTGTGAACCTCATTTGGGCAGCCATTGCCATCTTCTCAATCGCCACAAGGAAGCGAGTTTCGTCTCGTTAGTTCAACCCACACGACTGGAGATTCTTCCGATGCGAAAAATCAATCTGAAAGACGTTCCCGAGCAGGAACGAAAGTCGCCGAAAGGGAAGTTTGGCCGGATGGTAAAAAACATCTCGGTTGCTCTTGGGCGTGAACCAGAGTCGCTGGATCTGTTGAAGCGGCATCCGTTCGATTTGGCGTTGGTGCGGATACCGAAAGGCAAATCTCTTTGCCCTTATCACGCGCATGCAGCAGAATCCGAGCTTTATCTGGTCGTTTCTGGTCGCGGCAATGTGCGTGACAAGAACGGAATAACTGAAGTTGGACCTGGCGACGCGTTTCTGTTTCAGCCCGGTGAGGCGCATCAGCTTACCAATGCCGGCAATGAGGATTTCGTTTATTACGTGATCGCCGACAATCCACGCAGCGGCGGTGCGACAGGAGATTCCTGTTACTATCCCGACAGCGGCAAGTGGGCTGTGGCGAGCGAAGGATCCGAAGAACTGATCGTGAAAGGAACTGAGACCGATTACTTCGATGGCGAGGAATAATTCGTTGTCATGTCGAGCGGAGTCGAGACATCTCTCGATGTGTTCTGGCGTCCAAAATAGTCCAGAGATTCCTCTACTTTGATCGGAATGACAAAAAAATGCGAACGGTAAACATCAACGAAATCAAGGAACAGCCGTGGCAATCGCCGGGCGGAAAATACGCCGTCTCCTTCAAAGGAATTTCTGAAGCGCTGGGACGCGAGCCGACATCGGTTGATTTATCCAAGCGGCATCCCTTTGACCTGGAGTGGAACCGGGTGCCTCCCGGAAAATGCAACTTCCCTTACCACGCTCACTCAGCCCAATGGGAACTGTACCTGGTGATTTCCGGCAAAGGCACTCTTCGCGATAAAGACGGCAGAACTGAAGTCGTGGCTGGCGACGCGTTCATTTTTGGTCCCAACGAACCGCATCAACTGATCAACTTCGGCGACGAGGATTTCATTTACTACGTCATCGCGGATAATCCGATCGGCGAGTCATCGTATTATCCCGATAGCAGAAAGTGGAAGGTAAACAAATCATCTGCCGCGGACCGCGTTGTTCTCAAGGGCGAGGAAACGGATTATTTCCATGGGGAAGAATGAATCAGGAAAACGCGAAGCCAGGAAATTGAATTCGGTTGAGAATCCAGACCGATCCGGCTGAGGCCGCTGATTTCTCGTGGATTCCTGGTTTCCGGATCGATTTTGATTTTCTTGGCGATCTTTGCGTTCTCTGCGGTTAATTTTGCAGCATGAGTTTGCAAGAGCAGGTCGAAAAATTTCCGTACAAAACTTACCTCAACATTCTGCACGGGCCGCTTGAAGTAATCGATGTACAGAAGCTCGCTGATGCTTGCACCGACAGATGGTACAACCAGACGCTGTGCAAGGTGAACGATTCAGTCGTCAGAATGGCCGTCGTTCAAGGCGAATATCACTGGCATGAACACAAAGATATCGACGAATTCTTTTTCGTGCTCGATGGCCGCTTCCTGATAGATCTCCAAGATCGAGTGATCGAGCTTGCACCGCGACAGGGCTTCGTCGTGCCGAAAGGCGTGCGCCATCGCACGCGCGCGCCGGAACGAACGGTGATTTTGATGATCGAGCGCGCGGACATAGTTCCGACAGGCGATTAGAGTTGGTGGCGCGCCTACGGCGGTCAGAGACCGCCGCTACAGTGAAGGCACTCAAGATCATCTCGGGCGGGCAAACAGGCGTTGATCGCGCGGCGCTCGATGTCGCGCTCAGGCACGAAATTGAGTGCGGCGGATGGTGTCCAGCCGGACGGCTGGATGAAGTTGGAAAAATTCCGGATCACTACCCAATCCAGGAACTACAAGGCGGCGGTTTCACCGAACGCACGTTGCAGAACGTGAAAGATTCCGAGGGAACGGTCGTCATTTACCCAAGCAAACTTGAAGGGGGAACTGAGCAAACAGTTCGCTTTTGCATTGAGCTAAATCGGCCACACCAACTTATCGACGCATCAAAAATCTCGCCTGATGACGCGGCGAAATTAATCCGGGATTTTGTCCTCAAGAACAAGATCGACATTCTGAACGTTGCCGGACCGCGCCAGAGCGAGTGGCCGGAAGGATACGATTACGCGTCTGGCGTGCTCGAGGTTTTTCTCACGCATCGAAGCGATCGCTAATGCCGTGAGGGTCGCTTGTTCGCGCGCGTGCGACCGCAGAGGAAGCGCACGCTCGCTCGGGGCCGGTCTTGCTGCCGGAAGCCACGCCTGTCTGGCGCCGCCGCGGACGCGTTTGGCAGTTGTGGCGGCGTTTGTGTCAAACGC
Source organism: Verrucomicrobiota bacterium (assembly GCA_046726875.1). GTDB lineage: Bacteria > Verrucomicrobiota > Verrucomicrobiia > Chthoniobacterales > UBA10450 > Udaeobacter. Next base: position 5,172 of record JBKPBJ010000332.1, on the reverse strand, counting down.
CCAAACCCCGCAAAATTAGACGAAATGACCCCGTCACAGCGTTTCAATTCCAGCTCACATATGTGAGCTAAAAGTGAAATGCAGCCTGTTCACAACCAACTTGTCGATCGTCAAAACATCCTCGGCCTTGATGCGGCGAGCGGTTTATCCGGACTCTCGGTTCTTTTTTGATTGAACAGCTTGCTTTTCTGACGCCACCCAAACAGCGCTACTCGTAACGCAGGGCTTTTACCGGATCGAGTCGCGCGGCAAAGTACGCGGGGATCAGTGCCGCGAACGAACAGATTAAAAATGCGCTGATACATATGATAGCAACATCGTGTGGAATGACTTCAGCCGGGATGGACGAGAATTGATAAACTTCGCGCGGGAAAATCTCGATGTGCAACGTCGATGCCAGCCAGCGACTGAATTCGTTGCGGTAACGGATCAACGTCATCCCAAGCCCCAGCCCAGTCACGGTTCCGAAAAGACCGACAATTGTTCCCTGGCCAAGAAACACCCAGATGATTTGCGCAATGTTCGCGCCGAGCGCCTTGACGATTCCGATCTCGCGTCGCTTTTGCACCGTGACGGTGATCAGGGTGCTCATGATTCCAAACGCAGCCACGATCACGATGAAGAACAGCAGGAAAAACATCACGGTGCGTTCGAGCCGCACCGCTTCGAAATACTGGCGATTCATGTCAATCCAGGTCTGGGCGTATTGGGGCGGCTCGAGGAATTGCTGGATGGCCTCCTTCACGCGCTCGGCGCCATACGGGTTGTCGGTCTTCACGGTGATGCCGTGCAGAGCGTCGCCCAGACCGTATAACTCCTGGCCGACGTAAACCGGAACGAGCAGAAATTCGGAATCGTGCAGGTAATGGCCCGTCTCGAAAATGCCGGTCACAGTCAGATCTTTCGGGAGAATCACATCGCGTAATTCGTCGATGGCTTTTTTCTCTTCTTCGCCCTTCGCGTTCTCCAGTTTCTTAATACTGTCGAGGACCAGGCCGAGATTGCCTGGCGAATAAATTGTCACCTTATCGCCCACGCTGACTCCGAGTTTTCGCGCCAACTCAATGCCAAGCACCGTCGATTCGCCTTCGAGATCGAGCTTGCCGTATTTGATAAATTTTTGGAGGGGAATCACTTTTTCTTCCTGCTCGGGATCCACACCGCGAATGAGAGGCGCGAGGCGCCGGTTGTGGAATTCCACGATCACGGGTCCTTGCACATATGGGGCGGTAGCGACGACGCCCGGAGCCTGGTCGATTTTAGCCTTTAGCGCCCGCCAATCGTGGAACACGTCCTCGGAAGTCACGAGAATGTGCGCGTCGAAATCGATGACTTTCTGGCGCAACTCCCGGTCAAATCCGGTCATGACCGAAATCACAAGAATCAGCACAGTCACGCCGAGCATCACGCCAATGACCGAGATCAAGGTGATGATCGAGAGAAATGTGCGCTTCGGTTTTAAATACCGCAGTGCCAGGAAAAGACTAAAAGGAAGCTTCAATTGGGTGTAAGCGTGGCGGCAAACTCACTGGGATTCAATCATGCGCATTCGTTACTTCAGCGCGTGCGCCCTCAGTTCTTCCAGCGTGACGAATTCGAGAGCGGAAGCGTGCGTTGCTTCCAAATCCACAGGCGCCGCGCGGTTGTGATCAAGCGCGCTTTTCCATCGCGTGACACACACGCACCACTTATCGCCCGGCTTTAGCCCGGGAAAGCCCCACTCCGGACGCGGCGTAACCAAGTCGTTTCCGTCCAGCACGGAGAAATCCAAAAATTCCTCGGTGACTTGCACGCAAACGGTGTGCTGGCCTACGTCTTCTGGGCCTGTTCGGCAATAGCCGTCGCGATAAAATCCCGTCATCGGATCGCGGCAACAACATTTCAATTCCGCTCCCAAAACATTCGTCGGCATAGGCAACTTAGTGTTACTATCGGCGGAAACTTTACCGGAGGAAAAGCGAATGCCAATCCGCGCGAAATACGTGCACACCAATCTGATCGCGCGAGATTGGAAAAAGCTGGTCCGATTCTATTGCGACGTGTTTGGATGTGAGCCTAAAGGGCCGGAGCGAGACTTGTCTGCTGCGTGGCTCGACAGAGTGAACTCGGTTCCAAATGCGCATCTTCGCGGAGTTCATCTTCGCTTGCCCGGGTATGGCGATGACGGGCCGACGCTTGAGATATTCAGCTACGATCAGTTGATCGAACGCGATCTGCCGCGAGCAAACGAGTGTGGGTTCGCTCACATCGCATTTGGTGTCGACGACGTCGACCAAGCATTGCAAGCGGTGATCGCAGCCGGTGGTGGCGTTGTGGGAGAAATCGCGACGGCAGAAGTAAAAGGTGTCGGCCTACTTCGTGTGGTTTATGCGCGAGATCCTGAAGGCAATATCGTGGAACTGCAGAAGTGGAGTTGACCGGTAGGTAGTTCTAGCCGTGCCGAGACGAACAGTCATTGCCTACTGGCTCATGCCGACTGAGCCAGCGCACAGCTGTTTTCAACAAATCATTAACCACCTCGCACGCCGATACGATGCGCCTGTTTTCGAGCCGCACGTGACAATTCACGTCGGAGAAGATCACGCTCATGCAGCTGCGCAAGCGCTCACGGACGCTGCACGCAAATGCACATCAATCAGCCTGACACCGCTTGGAATTGATCAGTCCGATGAGTTTATCAAAACATTATTTGTGCAATTCGCGCTCAGCGCAGAACTGCCGCGACTGAATGAGATCATTGGCAATGCTGCGCACGATTCTTTGCGTTACGAACTAAAGCCGCACTTGAGTTTGCTCTACAAGAACTTGGCAGCCGCAACCCGGCGCGAACTGGCAGCTTCAATCAACGTTCCGCTTTCCGAAGTGACTTTCGATGCAATTAAAGCTGTGCGCTGCGTTTCGCCTACGAAATCCGGCGCAGACGTTAAGGCCTGGCACGTTGTTGCAGCAGCTTCTTTGTCTGGCAATCGCGTCTGATACAGACACCCTACAGTTCCACAATTCGGTAAGGCTTTCCGGTTTTGTCCAGCGCCGGCGCTGAGACGTTGTAAACGGGAATGCCAGTTGAAGTTTTCCCGTCGGTAATCCCGTTGTGTGCGTGACCGTGAAATACTGCCGTGGCACGGAATCGGTTGATCGGTTCTTCGAGACGACTGGAACCGAGGAAGGCGTAGATTTCAGGATCTTCGCCCTGCAACGTCGCTCGAATTGGGGAGTAGTGCAGGAGCACGATCCGGCGCTCGGTTTGCAACTTGACCAATGCCTGCTCGAGGCGAATGGCGTGGCTGATTGATTCCTGCACGAATTGCTTAATCAGCGGCTCGCCCCACGCGTTGAGCATCCGCCGGCCGAAACCGCCGCCGAACCCGCAGATCCCCGCGAATCCAACACCGGCGATTTCGGCGGCTTCACCGTTGAGCATGGTCACGCCAGTCTGATCGAGAACGTTCGCGACGGTTTCCGGCTTTCCGGATTCATAGTCATGATTACCAATGACCCCGATACACGGGATTCTCACCGCGCTGCGAATATCGGCGGCGAGTTCTTCCGCTTCCTCGGGGAGTCCGTACTCGGTGAGATCGCCGCAGAGCAGCAGCACGTCTGCGCTCTCCGAGATCTCGGCAAACGCATCGTGCATCTTTCCGCGCGAATGCTTCGCGTAATGAAGGTCTGCGGTCGCAGCAATACGCAATGCCCGTTTTGCCATCGCTTTAAGAAACGAAACGGCGACTAACGATGGACGTTTCGCCTACGCATAAGCCCACCCATGCACGCATAGCGCGGGTCCAGTGCGTAATTGATGAGTAATGACTGCAAGTGCAGCGACAGCAATTCGAGCCGTCCACGGTGAAGGCAGCACTAATGAGTTTCATCGCAGATCGGTGGCAGCGTTGCATGCTGCCCATATTCCGTTCCTGATTGGCGGCGCGTATATGGTGGAGGTGTGCGGAGGTGTGTCGCGTAGCACGAAGGACTTCGATCTCTACGTTCAGCCAAATCATGTGAAGGCTGCGCTCGATGCGCTAGCGCGCGCAGGGTACAAAACCGAACTGACATTCCCGCACTGGCTGGCCAAGGCGACGTACGAGGGAGATATCGTCGATCTGATTTTTCGCGCCGGCAATGGATTGTGCGAAGTGGATGATTCATGGTTCGACCGCGCGCGCGATGACGAGCTGCTAGGTTTACCCGTGAAACTTTGCGCCCCGGAGGAAATGATTTGGATGAAGGCGTACATCATGGAACGCGAACGGTTCGACGGCGCCGACGTCGCGCACATTCTTCGCTGCTGCATGGCAGAGATCGATTGGCCACACTTGGTTCGCCGGTTCGGTCCTGATTGGCGCGTATTGCTCAGCCATTTGATTCTGTTCGGCTACATTTATCCCGGAGAACGCGCGCGAATCCCGGCGGCGATCATGGAGGATTTGGTTACACGGCTCCGAAGTGAAGTGAGGACTGCCGGGCCAGAACGATTATGCCGCGGCACGCTGCTTTCGCGGCAGCAATATTTGGTGGACGTACAGGAGTGGGGACTCCGGGATGCACGTCTGGAAGAGCGTGTTCAGATGAATAAGAAAGACATCGCTGATTGGACAGATGCAATTGCGAAAGAACAGTGATTGCTACAGCGGCGGTGTTGCGCTGGGCGGCGGCGACTCTGCGGGCAACGGAATTGCAGACGCCGCGATGAGCTTCGTCTGCGCTTCTTCGAGCAGCTTTTTCTCTTCCGGATAAACTTTGCCGTTTTCGGCAGCAGCTATGTAGTCCTTTGCTCCCTCGAGTTCATTCGCCTCGACCAACACCAGCGCGACATAAACGACTGCGTGCGGATCGTGCAACTGGTCAGGCGGCAAACTTTGGATAATGGCAAGAGCCTCTGCATTTCTGCCAAGGCGATGAAGTGAAAATGCGTAGGTTACCACGCAATTGGCCTCATTCGGCGCGTGGTCATAAGCCTCTTTCGCGAGTTGATGTGAGCGTTCCGTACTTTCGCCGAGGTTCAGGCCAAGTCGCGCGAGGTCCGCTGTGATCGGTGCCTCGTTAGGCGAACTCTCATGAAGCCGTTGAAGGACTTCGTACAGTTTGTTCGTTTCATCCTTGGCGCGATACAGCTGGCGAAGATTGTCGAGCGCTTCACGGCGCATCGGCGGATTTTCTTCGACGCGCAAC
>JBKPBJ010000331.1:0-36126 GCA_046726875.1 Verrucomicrobiota bacterium | reverse complement strand
TACGCTGATTCTTCCGCAGGCTTGGGCGCTGAATGCGCAATACAAGACCGCTGTCGATTTTGAAAATGGCGACCGGTGGAACCACAGGGTAATTGCGGGGATTGCGAAGCGTCTTTCAAAAGTCCCAATTGTGGTTAGCGCAACATTGGAGAAACCGCTCAGTAGCAGTGCAAAGAGGTTCGATGTTAGCATAACCATCGTTTACTATTTCCAACGATACCGCTCGCTGAAATAGGAAGTACGAAGGACCTCAAAAGGTTGAAGTAAGAAGGAAAAATTAAGAAGTAAGAACGATGTCTCCGCTATTGATTAAAATCAGCAAGGATTTTGCGACGCTTTGGACGACGATCGATCCGATCGGGAACGTGGCGTTGTTTGCCGGGCTGACCGCTGCGCTCACCCGAGCAGACCGGCATTGGACGGCGCTGCGTGCTTGCATTTACGCCACCGTCATCCTCGTGGTGGCCATGACCGCCGGCCAGGTCATTCTCGATGCGATCGGCATTCACATGCACTCGCTCAAAGTGGCCGGCGGTATCATTGAAACTCGTTCGCTGCCCACGCTCACTCGCTCCTGCCCCTCGTCGCTTTACCTTCTATGTCGCTGAACCCTCAGCTCCATTCTGTTCCTGTTCGGTGTGCAGATGCTTTTCGGAAAAATGGACGAGAAAACGGGAAGATCGCCAAAGGGCTTATGTCATTTGATGGAACAATAAAAGAACCAGACATCTCAACGACGGAACAAACCTAAATTTCGAAAAAGCGTAACGACCAGAGCTTCGAGCTTTGCAACATTCGCATTTCCTTGCTGGACGTCGCGCAGAATATCGGCGATTTGGTCTGCGATTCCGGCGGTAAGCTCTTGGAAACGTTCAACAGAAACGGCCTCGCCATCTAGAGCCACCGCCAAACGCTGGCAAACATTTTGCAGCACGAAAAATACGAGCGTCTCCGCCCGATCCTGCGCTAATGAATTAAATTCCCTGCTAAGTAATTCCAGCTTTTCCTGGCTCAGCGTGCCCGATAGAGCGCTAAGCAACGGCGATATGCGATCGTTGCCGGGCATCTGCGCCGATTAGCTCTGCACGAGTGAAAATAGGGGCAACTTTGTGGCCACGTTTTTCAATGTTTTCGCGGCCACCTTCCTGCCGATCCACCAGCGCGATTACAAATGCTATGCGGCCTCCGGCCTCTTCGATGGCATCGATCGCTTGAATGGTCGATCCACCGGTGGTGATGACATCATCTACCACGACGACTGAATCTCCGGGCGAAAAATTGCCTTCAATTCGCTTGAGCCGGCCATGTTCCTTGGCCGATTTTCTGACGCTGAATACCCGAAGGGTCGCTTGCGAATTTTCAAGATGCGCAGCGATCCCTATGCTCAAAGCGATCCAATCAGCGCCCATAGTCAGTCCGCCGATACTGTCCACATGAACAATGCCGGCTCTCGTTGTTTGTTTGACGAGTTCCCATCCAACACGCCCAACGAGCAGCGCAGCCCGAGGGTCGGAAGTAGTGAGTTTTGCGTCAACATAGAAATCACTTCGCGCACCGGAAGCGAGAGTGAACGTGCCACGACAAACTGATTTTTCTTTAAGGATTTCGAGCAGCTGCTCTTTAGGCGTTGGAGCCTTCACATCAACAAAATGTGTTGAGTGCCGCATCAAAACCCCACATTTAGTGGGTAGCGCTGCGAGCATTCCGCATTTAGAGCAGGATCAGCGATGCCGTCAACAAAAATATTATTGGGGCCGGAGCGCATCGGAAGAAGCCCTGCTACTTCATTCGGTCGAAGATCTTTTCGGAAATCAGTTGGGAGTTCAACGCTGAGGAGAAACAGGCATCGATTGTATTTCATACAGTCGAAAGTTTTTGGACGCAACTCCGCAGACGTCGCAGCGTAAATCGCCACGATAACTAGTCATTTGCCCGCAGACGCGCATTGTCGGGTCCGAGGCACGTACCGATCGATCGGAACAGTGCGTCGCTGGAATTCTTATAGTTCCCTTGGAATCGAATGCTTCCGGCACGCCTGGCGAAATCTAAAATCGTTAAGCGGTAAGAAATCATTTCATGTGTTCGATGGGGCGATGCTGCGCTCGCCACAACTTTTCTCGTGCTTGATCGGTCGTTCGTATCAGGATAAAACGCACTCTTTCCATGTCTCCGCTTTTGATCAAGATCAGCAAAGATTTTGCGACCCTCTGGACGACGATCGATCCAATCGGGAATGTGGCGCTTTTCGCCGGGCTGACGGCTGCGCTCACCCGTTTCGCTCGGTGCCGAGGCGGCGGAGAAATTGATGCGCACCCGACCGGTCGCGACGGCTTCGCCGCCAGGTCCATCTCGCACCGCTTCCCGCGAGCTCGATTCTTCACAGTCTTGCCAGCGCAGCCCGAACTCGGCGACATCAGCGAGGCCGAGTCGGCCGACTATATCGTTGAGAAGATCGACATCGGCTTCGTCGAAGTCGGCCTCCATGATCGCGCGTTCTGCCCAATCAACCAATCCTGCCTGGCTGAGTTTCCGTGCAGGTAGCCGGTAATTTTACCAGCGACAGTTTGGCGCGTGATTTTCATCGGGTTCGGAATTTTACAGCTGTTTGTGGGCCAAATCGATGGGAAATGGCTAGCGCCGAGTGAGCCGTTAAAGGGTTACATCGTTACAACGGGAAATTCTTGTCGTATCGAGCGCATCCGGCGGCGCGGCCAACGAATTCGCGAATATATCTCCGGCCGCCGCCAGGCAGTTCTTCCCAATGGCCAAATTAGCGTTCGTTCTGCGCCCGAGAAGCCATTTCGGTAGCAGACTAGCGTGAGCATGACGCGTAACGAATCCCAAAATGAGAAGTTAGTCGTCGCGAAACGCGGCGACCAGCACGCGAGACGCATGCGCTACCCTGTTAACGTTTCTTGTAACCGAAGGAACCGCGTCGGCGGATGATCTCGGCAACTTGCGGCGGCACCATTTGGTCCCAACTTTCGTCCCCGGCGGCGATGCGCCCGAGGACGTCCCGTGAAAATATCGGCAGATATTTAGGATTGTAATTGTCCAGCTGCACGAAGCTGCCGCGACGGACGAGATAGTCGTAGAGCGGTTGCAGGTCATCCTTCACTTTGACAGTGTGAATGGTTTGTAACTCGTCGTTCGGGCTTCGCTGCAGCGGATAGACGTAAATTTTTAAGTCGTTCTTAAGGAGACGCCCGAAGTTCTCAAGAATGCCGCCGGGCAAGTCCGTGTAATATTTTTCGTCGAATAACTCATAAATACTCGGCACACCCAGGACGATGGCGATGCGTTCGCGCGTCCGCGGAGCGAGATAAGCGGCAAGGCGATAGTATCGGAAGTAATCGGAGATGAGCACAGTCATGCCGCACGCAGCGAGGACGTCCGCGCGCGCGAGGAAATCGCGAAGGTCCACCTCCGTGCCGCCCGCGAGCAGGTTATACATGGTCAGTTCCATGAGCGAGAGGATTGGCTTGTCTGCCACCGCGGGGTCTTCCTTAAACTTCGCCAGAGCGCATTCCAACATGTCCAGGTTGACGTGCGTGACCGGACGAAAACTGCCGCGTTCGACCAGCACCGCTTTGTTATGCAACATGTCGGAAGGCTGCAGCACCTCGCGATTCGGTCCGAACATCGCGGCGCCGCTTAGTCGCAAATGCACCAGCTTGAGCGCCATGATGCGGTTGTCCACGTTGCGGAATTCGATTCCGCTGAACTCGAGCATGTCGATCTCGATGCGGCGAGTGGTGAGGTTATCGAGCAGCGATTCGACGAGTTCCTCCGGCACATGACTTAAAAAAAACGCGCCATAACAAAGGTTCACGCCCACGATGCCCAGCGCCTCTTGTTGCGCTGAGGCTTCCTCGTCAAGCATGCGGACGTGCATCACGATCTGGCTGGGCTGATCGTTGGCGCGGCTCTGAAATTTGATTCCCATCCAGCCGTGCCACTCGCTGGTGCCACGATAGCTCTGGGCCTTTACTGTATCGCCGAACGCGAAGAACGACGTGTCTTCGCCGCGCTCCGGCCCCAGTCGCTCCAGGTTGAGGTCAAACTCGCGGTCGAGCATCGCCTGGAGCCGGTTGCGCGAAACGTACCGGTCAGCGTGTCCGTAGATGGCGTCGCTCACCTTCATGTCGTAAGCCGACATACTTTTCGAAACTGTCCCGGCAGCGCCGCCGACACGGAAAAACCAGCGCACCACTTCCTGCCCCGCGCCGATCTCGGCAAAAGTGCCGTACCAGCGCGGATCGAGATTGATCTTGAGCGCCTTGGAATGGGTATCGATCGTTGCCTCTTTCACAGCGCGAGGACAGACGCTCTATTAAACTCTCCCCCGAACGAAAACGCGAGAGTTTTCCAGGTAATATTTACGTTACAAAATTTAACTCAGCGCCTCGGCGATTAGCGATCCTGAATGGCGCACGGCTGTCTGTGTAAAGATCTGCGCGCCGCTCATCTTGGCCAAAGGCAGGTAATTCATGTACACCGTGTTTTCGGCGCCAACGTTGCAACCCGTCATGCAGTCGCCACAGTTGATGCACTGCCGCCGCATCACGCTCTTGCCGTCACGCGTGAACAGCGGGCCTTCCTGATCGAAAAGGATTTCGCCGGTCGTAGACCGCCGCTACAGTTTGCGGCTGACACAGCCGCCGCTACAACAAAAGATGACGCTCGAAATGGGCGCGTCATTTCAATAGCATCGCGGGGATATGAACTTTGAAACTGATTCGCTTTTTCCAAATTTCGTTTCGGCGATGGCGCCGAAACAAGCACGCGAGTCGCGTGCGTTCCCCAATCCAATAGTTTATATCTCCTCTCGCGCCGTGATGGAAAATATCGTCGTGGCCTGCGCGCTTGGTTGCGTCTTCGGGTGTGGAGCGAAAAACCGGGCGGCGGACGACACGACCTCTGCCGACGCAGTCAAAACGCCGGCCACAGTGGAACAAGCGGCGCGGGTGCTCGATCTCACAACGTTCCCGCTTATTGACGGTGCGAAGTCCGCGGAGTCGCGTCACGTGGCCAATCTTTCTACGTCGCACCCGGCAATGCGAACAAGGCTTTGGAATTCCACCGGAGGGCGTTCGCCGCGCAAGGCTGGAAAGAATTGCCTAACAGCTCTGTCACGGACCAATCGGCCAGCGCAATGTTCGCGCGTGACGGGTTTGTCGTTTCGCTTTCGGTCATTCCATTTGAAAAGAACGAGCTGTCGGTCAGGCTGCAAAATCTCGGAAACGTAAAACCCGGCAAGCTCCCGGTTCCTCCGGATGCAAAGGCGGTTTATCAAGGCGACCCGACCGCGATGTATCGGGTCCTCATTGCTTGAGTCGAACAGCCGCGATAGAATCTGAGTGTGACCGCGACTCAGATCATCGAAGAAATCAAGCGGCTTGATCCGCAACAACAGCTGGGCGTGATCCGGTTTGCTTATCAATTGGACGCGGAGCGACAATTGACCGGAGACGAGTTATCCGGTTTGGCAGAGCGCATGGTGAACACCACTGATCCGGCGGAGCAGGCAAGAATTCGCGAGCAGATTATCCGCGGCTTCTACGGTCAGCGACAACATGCCTAAGATCCGGCGGCAAGATCTTCCGTCGGCATTGCTGAATCATCTGCTCGATCGAATCGCTGAGCGGGAAATTTCTTTCGATCAACTCGGTCAATTCGCTGACTGGCTCGTTACCGAGCCAGAAGTTCCAGAAGGTCGATGGTTCAAACGATTTCCTGGGATGATTGTCTGCGGCAAAGGGGAATGGAGCCGCGGGGGCGCGAGCGACATGGACGGGACAGGCCAAGAGGCCGAAGTGAGCGGGAGTGAACGAGTCAATTGCCGAAGACTATTCTGCGATCCGGGCAGCTTCCCAGTGGGAAGAGGTCACCTAATCGGAGCAGGGGAAGTTCGCGATGGCCAGGCCGCCATCGCCGGCACGCCAGCGGCGTGCGCTCCCCAGATCTCATTGCGACTACACAGCGCTAGCGATAAGGTCACGTTTATGAATGCTCCTGTGAATCCAAACAAAGCACTCTGGGAAAAAGGCGATTTCACGCGTATCGCCGACACCATGCGCGAAAGCGGCGAGGCGCTTGTGCAGCGACTCGGAATCACGAAAGGACTTAACGTGGTGGACCTTGCATGTGGCGATGGCACGACGGCATTGCCTGAGGCAAAACTTGGCGCCGACGTGTTGGGCATCGACATTGCGCGGAACCTGGTCGAAGCCGGGAACAGGCGCGCCCAAGAGCACGGCCTAACGAACCTGAAGTTTCAAGAAGGCGATGCTTCTAATCTGGAGCAGGTGCCGGACAAGAGCTTTGATCTCGTCGTCAGTATTTTCGGCGCAATGTTTGCGCCCAAGCCATTCGACGTTGCCAAAGAAATGGTGCGCGTCACGCGACCGGGAGGTCGCATTGTGATGGGCAATTGGATCCCCAACGATCCAACGCTCGTCGCGCAGATTTTGAAGATCAGCTCAAACTATACGCCGCCACCGCCGGAAGGGTTTGTTAGTCCAATGACGTGGGGCGTCGAGATCAATGTGATCGAACGCTTTACGGCGGCAGGAATTCCGAAAGACAACATCTCGTTCGCGCGGGACACGTTCACTTTCAACTTCCCTGGTACACCTTCGCAGCTCGTGGATGTATTCAGGAAATACTATGGTCCGACCATGAATGCGTTCGAAGCCGCGGAGAAACAAGGCCGAGCGGCTGAGCTACAAAAAGAGCTGGAAGATCTGTTCAATAGCCAGAACAAGAGTCAGGACGCCACCTCGATTCCTGCAACCTTCCTGCGAGTCACGGTCGCGGTTTGAACCGGCGCCTGTAACCGTAACCATGCACCGTCAGCGTTCGCCTGGCTTTTTCTTGCGTTGCTGTTGCTGTTGTCCACCGCTCGGGTGGGGGCGAGTTCCTCCGCCTCCCATTTGCGGATGTTTCCCTCCGCCTTGCGGATGCTGCGCACCCATCTGCGGATGACGCGACATCTGTTGATTCATCGCATGCGGTCCGCGAGCAGGACCACCACCAGCTCCTTTGTGCATTTTGGCCTGGTTTCCCCCAGCGGCGCGCATGTTCCCCTGATTTCCGGTCTTGAGCTTGTTCCGGTTTGCTCCGGTGTTACCTGCTTCTGCTCCCTCAAGATTACGTTCGGTTACGTTCCCGGGTTTGTTTCCACCCTTTCCCGCTTCCGCCGCAGTTCCGAGTCCTTTTCCCCCTTGACCTTGGCCCGCGCCTTCGCCCTGGCGATTGTGTTCAGCCATATTGCCTGGCTTGTTTTCACCTTGTCCTGCTCCGGCTCCCCCTGCGGCCCCGAGTCCCTGCGCGCCTTTGCCTTGGCCAGCGCCTTCGCCCTTGTTGAATGATTTGATCGCGTCGGCGTTCGGATTGCCCTTGTTCACGGCTGCCCGGAGATTTTGATCCTTGCTTGCCGCCTGCTGACGCGCAAGCTGCTCCGAGGTTGGCCCCACTTTCTTAGCGTTCGCTGCCGCTGCTCTCTGTTCGGCAGTCGGTTCTGCCTTTATTCCGTTGGGACCGTTAAAGCTCGCACGGTTAGCGTTAACCTGTCTGTTCACCGAGTTATTGATGTAGGTGTTATGGACAATATTCGTATTCACGCGCGTCACAGCGGTGTTGTACTGGAATGTGTTTCCACTCCATCGTCCGCCCCAGTAGCCGTTTCCGGTGTAGCCATAACCGTAATTAATGCCTCCGTAAAAACCGACAGTCGGGCCCCAGTAGCCCTGATTAAAAACGTAAGCGCCGTTATTCCAGCCCCACCAGGCCGGTGTCCAAAGCAGGCCCACTCTCGGCGGAGGGACCCAGACACCGGGGACCCAATAATAATCGTTATCGTACGCCCAATAACCCGGAGTCCAGATATAGCCCGCGACCGGGCAGGCTGGTTGCTCGTAAACGGGCAGAACCGGCGGAGCGATGTTGACCGATATGCCTACCTGAGCGAACGACGACGCGAAAGGCAGTGCGAGAAATGCAGCGAAAACTAGGGAACGTAATTTAGTCATTTTCATCTCTTAATGGTTAACCAGAGCTGGAGCAAGAAAGTAGCGAAAAAAGAATTAAGAAGCGTGAGCGAGACACGGTGCTCCGAAATTCGGATTGCGGCTGACACAGCCGCCGCTACAGAAGATCTGTTCAGCGGGCCGCCGAACACAACACGCGAGCCGCGTGCGCTCCCCGTCATTTCATTCGGTCGAAGGTTTTCTGGAGAAGTTCGAGATCGCTGACGTTGCCAACCTTTTCGCGCGTGTTCTCAATCCATTTTTTCTCGAGTGAATTTTTCGTTGGTCGATCGGTTTCGTAAAACACGCCGAAGACGCCGGGGAACGGAAGCGATGCGAGTTTATACGCGGCGAGTTCGTCGGTGACGTCGTGGCGGAGTTCGTCCTCGGGTGTGTTATCCCACTTTTTCTCTTGAATGACTTCGAAGCTGCCGCCCTTCTTTGGATTGGCCGGGTCGAAGACGTCCGGGAAAAATTCGACGCATTCGCTCAAGCATTCGATGACGCTGAAGCCCTGGTGGTCCATCGCGCGCTCGATCAGTTGCATCATGTGAGTCACATTCGCGGCGTGCGTGCGCGCGATGAATGTGGCGCCGCCGGAGATCAGTTTTTTCATCGGGTTGACCGGTTGATCGATCGCGCCGGTGGGATCAGTCTTGCTCTTAAATCCGATGGGCGACGTCGGCGAGGTCTGTTTCTTGGTCAGGCCATAGACGAAGTTGTCCATGATGAAATAGGTCATGTTGATGTTCTTGCGCGCGCCGTGATCGAGATGGTTGCCGCCGATGGAGAACCCGTCGCCGTCGCCGCCGAACAGGAACACGTGCAGATCGGGTCGGGCGAGGCTGATGCCGCTGGCAAGCGGGACGGCGCGGCCGTGAATGTAATGCGCGCCGTGGCCGTTGACGAAATACGGAAAGCGTGATGAACAACCGATCCCGGCGAGCGTTACGATCTTTTCGTGTTCGAGTTGGCGTTTCTCGAGAACTTTGTAGAACGCGGCGAGCACGGCGAAGTCGCCGCAACCAGGACACCACGTGGGGTGGTCAGCTGTGATTGCTTTCTTGGTTAATTTCTCGCGCGGTGGCTCCGATGCCGGAGTGGCGGTTACGACCGCAGTGGCCGTTTCGCCGTTTGGGTTTGTCGCTTCGCTCATAACATCGATCTACAGAAACGTGCCGCAGAACGGCAGCCAGTTCAAGGAATGTGTTACGCGCGTCGAATCCGCCAGTCTATGCCATTGTCATGTTGAGCGAAGCGAAACATCTCAGATTATTGATCGAGTGTTGCTCTTGAAGAAAAACCAGAGATTCCTCACTCCGTTCGGAATGACAACGAGCAGATGGCTTTGGCCGGTACGCGGCTGGGTAGGCGTCATGTTGGTGGCGGTTTGCTGGCCTCTCAACTGGATGCTGCCGGGCGTGCGCACAGCTTGTCTGTTCTTTCCGCTTTGGCTCGGATATATTTTGACGGTCGACGCGCTGGTGCAGAGGCGCACGAGCTATTCGCTCTGGTCGCATTCGCGTAAGAATTTCCTCCTGCTGTTTGTCATTTCGGCGCCGGTGTGGTGGCTATTTGAGCTGATCAATCTGCGGACCGCGAACTGGGAATATCTCGGGCGCGATTTGTTTAGTGCCCTTGAGTTCAACCTGCTGTCTACCCTCTCGTTTTCGACGGTTATTCCGGTCGTGTTCGAAACTGCAGAGCTGATGCGCAGCTTCGGTTGGATGCAACGGTTCGCTTCGGGTCCGCCCGTGCCAGCAACCGCACGCATGTTTGTCACATTCTTTCTCGCCGGCTTGGGCATGCTAACCTTGATGCTATTCTGGCCAAAAACTTTCTACCCGTTCGCCTGGACTTCGCTGCTACTTATTTTCGAGCCGATCAATTACTGGACCGGTCGGCCGTATTTTCTGAAAGAGTTGCGCGTCGGTGATTGGCGCACCGTTATCTCGCTGGCACTTGGGGCGCTGGTGTGCGGGTTTTTTTGGGAGATGTGGAACTACTACTCGTTCCCGAAATGGATTTATCACATCCCGGGTCTGGGGTTCTTGCGAATTTTCGAAATGCCCTTGCTGGGCTATGGCGGCTATGTTCCGTTCGCGCTGGAGCTGTATGCGCTCAAGAATTTTCTGTGGCCAAACGGGCCGCAGCTCGGGTCGAGCAAATGATTAAACGATGGCGGGTGACACAGACGCCCTACAATTGGGCGTTGGACGTTGAGCGTTGGACGTTGAGCGTTTTCATACCTAGCCGACGCCCTGCGGCACTACTTCCTTTAGCGTTTTCACGTTTTCTGCCCCAGCCTCGTGAATGACTTCGGCGCCTTCGCGCGGGATGTGTCGGGCAAGGAAGGACTTGCCCTTGAATACGCCGTCCAAAATTTCTTTTACGCGGAACGTGAGACCGTCGGTCTTCGTGAAGCTCGTGATTTTCGGTTCGCAATAGCGGGCGCGCAAAATCGTCGCGAGCTGGCCGTACCCGTAAACGCCCTGGTCATTCATCTCGACGGTGACGATGCTCTTGAATTTCTCGAAGATTTTCTCGAGGCCATTCGGCAACGGATGCAAATGACGCAAATGAAGGGCGCCCACCTTTTCTCCTTGTTCGCGCGCCATTGCGACCGCGTCGTGAATCGGGCCGTAAGTTGATCCCCAGCCGACAAGTAGAGTGTCACCTTCCTCATCGCCAAAAACTTCCGGCACCGGAATTTCTTCGGCGAGTTTGCGCAATTTGTTACGGCGTTTCGCCGTCATGGCCATGTGCAACTTCGGGCTTCCGGTCGGATGACCCATCTCGTCGTGCTCGAGACCGGCGAGCAGCGGATATTTTCCATCGAGAATACGTGTGCCTGGCGCGACGTGCTGTGTGATTTGATCGATCGGATACGGCTTATGCGTCTGCCGGGGCGTCAGGTCCGGCTTGGGATCCACCATCAACTTCGAAAGGTCTGGTTCGTCGAACGCCTCGATGCGCGTAGCAAGCGAGGTGTCGCTCAAGATGAAAACCGGCGTGCTGTATTTGCGCGCGATGCGTGCCGCTTCGATCGCGATATAGAAACAATCTTCCACACTCCCTGCGGCGAGCACGACGCGCGGGCTGTCGCCGTGACTGCCGAAGATCGCCTGGTGCAAATCGCTTTGCTCGACGTTGGTCGGCAAACCGGTGCTCGGGCCGCCGCGTTGAATGTTGCAAATGATAAGCGGAATCTCAGCCATCGACGCCCAGCCAATTGCTTCGGCTTTGAGCGAAATGCCCGGGCCGGCGCTGCCGGTCACGGCGAGATATCCTGAGTAGGAACAACCAAGCGCAATCGAGACCGACGCCAGCTCGTCCTCGGCTTGCACGAAAATGCCGCCGTACTTCGGAAGCTCGCTTCGCAGCACTTCCATCACGGACGACCACGGCGTGATGGGATAACCGGCGCCGTAACGCACACCGCCGGCAATCAATCCATAGGCGAGCGCCTGGTTGCCGTCCATCGTGATCTGAGCGCGTCCGCTCGCTCTGGGGATGTGCTCGAACCGATAATGTTTGGTGAGGACGTTGCCGACCGGAAAGCCATAGCCCGCCTGGAACGCCATCAAGGCCGTGTTGACCACGCTCTCGTTTTTACCGCCAAATTTTTCGGTGATCAGTCTTTTCAGTTTCTCGTCATCGAGATTGAAAATTTTCGAGATCAGGCCAAGCACGAAAATGTTTTTGCCCTTGTCCTTGGCCGTGCCGCCGAGCGCTTCGACGGTTAGACCGGTGATCGGCACGCCGACGTAAACGAAACGTTTGTCGTCCAGGTTCGGCTCGACGTTATCCGAGTCGTAGAGCAACACGCCGCCCTCGCGCAGGAACCCGATGTGGTCCTGGTAGCTATGCTGGTAAAACGCGACCAGAAAATCGGCTTCATCACCGGCCGATAACACTTCGCCTGAACCGATGCGCACTTGAAAAATAGACGGACCACCCGAGATCGTCGCCGGGATGGTCATGTAGGTCATGACATCGTGTTCACTGCGGCCGGCGAGTCGGGCGAGGAACGCCCCGGCCGTTTGGATTCCATCCTGCGAATTACCCGCGAGCCGGATCACTGCGTCCTGAATGCTTTCAGGCCGCAGATCGGCTCTGTCGGTACTCGGCACCGTCGTTTGTGCAGCAGTATCCGGTCCTTCGCTCACGGGATTAGAAAATTAACAGATCGAAGCGTCATTTCCACCGGCAATTGCGTTAGAAGTATTAACGACGAGGGTTCGTTGGGCTGATGCTTCGCCTCTCCTTTTGCAAAGAGGAGAGGATTGAGGTGAGGAGATTGGCGCCCCACCTTTAACTGCGACGAAAACCGTCACCCTAACCCTCTCCCTCACAAAGGGAGAGGTGATCAGGGCAGTGTACATCTTGCGCCTTCGGCGATTGTTTCTGCCATCGTCTTCGGAGAAGCCGATCCACCAGCGGCGCGCCCGGCGGTCGCGCCTTACCGCTTTGCAATTGTAGATACGCTCAGCAGTTCTATTGGACCGACTTTCTTTTCTGCGATTGTCAGGTCTTCGTATTTAATTTTTCCTTCGAAATCACAGCTGCCGGCCTGAATCTCTGTAATGGCCCCGGCTTGGATCTTAAGATTGATTCCTTTTAGTGTCGTCTCAATTTGCACTTTAAACTCGATTTTTTTCGGCAACGGCATCCCAGCAATTCGTATCTCGATGTATGGATGATACTCGTTGGTTATCTCATGTTCAGCGAGCTCCAGGACAATGACTTCTTCGGGCGATTTCCTGGATTCCTCCAGCGCTTCTTGAAGCTCCCTGGCCTTTTTCCAGGAAGCAACAAATAGATCAGGCAATTCAACATTGAACAATTCGGTAACTTTCGAAGCGAGATCGGGCATCGCGGCCGGCCATTTGATGGTCTTGATCTGGCGGCCCAGACGACTTTGAAACTCCTGCCATTGATTTGAAGGCGGAGTCTTCGCGGCGGGGTCGGGAAATGAGAAAAGCGTGCGCAGGTTGAGAGATGAATCGCTCATTTTTTTTTGTTTTTCAGAATCGACTTCGCTCCGTCAGTGTCGAGCCGGTCCTGGCCGGCGGAAATATTGGAATGAAAATATAACCCGTAATTGATGGCTAGATTCTCCGGGGGCTTCTGCGAAGCGTCCCAATCCGAATGCAAATGAAACGTCGGTCGTGCCGCCATCGGGATCTTCGATTTCGGTCTCTGATATGCTAAGTAGGCCAGCGCAACGACGGCGAGGCCAACGGCTAGACAGAGCCATAGCATTTTCGAAGGCCTCAAAGACGGCGGTGGAGACGGAATCGGCGTGATGGAAGGAATCCCCGTCGGAACGGCGGTGGCGATTGGAGTCTCAGAAGTTGGCGAGGGCGTGATGGGAGTTGGTGAGGGCGTAACGGGAGTTGGCGAGGGTGTGATGCGAGCTGACACCGTTGCACTGGGTGTCGGATTCGACGGTGGGATAACATCGACATTTTTGTCGATTGTTTTGGTTGGCATGGCGCGATCGCGGTATGTCGAGGCGATTTCGACATGGACCGGGTAACTTCTGCTTTGGGGCGATAAGTAGGCATGTGTCGCTCGCCGCTCGGAAATCCAATCAGTCACGGTACCGTCCCCGAAATCGAAGAGATATTGTAGATTCCATCCGGGCGGTGGTGGTTGCCACAAAACGACTTCAAACAGTACGGGTTTTCCTACCTCGACTGGTGGTGAAGGACTCACGTTGAGCGTCGGCTGGGTGCTTCGCCGTGCGGTGATGTCTGGAATCGGCGTGCGGAAAGGACTGGTGACGCTCGCAGTGATATCTGGAATCGGCGGACGGAAGCGAATGGAGGGACTTGCAGTTATATCCGGCATCGGCGGGCGAAAACGAGTGGGGGGACTTGCAATGATAACTGGAATCGGCGGGCGAAAGCGAACGGTGGGGCTTGCGGTGATATCTAAAATTGGCGGGCGAAACCGAATCGTTGGGCTTGCGGTGATATCTGGAATCGGTGGGCGAAACAGAATGGTTGGGCTTGCGGTGACATTCGTACGCTGCGGTTGCGTTGGTGTGACCGGATTCGCGGTGTTGTAGTTCCGTGGCGGTGGCGTCGGTGCGACTGGACTTGCGGCGTTGTATTTACTCGGCGGTGGCGTTGGTGTGGCGGGACTTGGGGTGCTGTACGTACGCGGTGGTGGCGTCGGTATGACGGGACTTGCAGTGTTGTACTGACGTGGTGGTTGCGTCGATGTGATGGGACTCGCTGTGTTGTATCTACGCGGCCGTGGCGTCGGTGTGACGGGACTTGCAGTGTTGTACTTAGGTGGCGGTTGCGTCGGAGTGATTGGATTTGGCGTGTTGTACCTGCGCGGTGGTGGTGTTGGTGTAATCGGACTTGCGGCGTTGTGCCTACGCGGCGGTGGCGTCGGTGTGATGGGACTTGCGGTGCTGTATCTACGCGGCGGTGGCGTCGGTGTGATGGGACTTGCGGTGTTGTACCGACGCGGGGGTTGCGTAGGTGTGGTCGAGCTTGCTGTGCTGTCCCTGCGCGGCAATCGTGTCGGTGTAGTCGGACTTTCTGTGAGATCGCTACGCGATGCAGGCGTCGGGTACTCCATCAGCATTCCCGGGTTACGCCGCAATGGCGTCGGGGAAGGAGTTGGGATCTGAGAGTGAGCCGGAAGTAGAACCAACAGGAACAGGACAGAAGCGATTGTGACTGTTCGTCGCGACCAAAGAGTTTCGGCCACAACGGGAGTCTCCCTCACCAAAAGTAGAGCCTAACAAATTTCGTCGTCATTTCCAACGGCGATTCGGTGGGTCACCGTTCCTTGCGTGGTGAGGAGTCAACAGTAAACTGCCAACCGCCCGAGAATTGAACGGTATATGGTCGAAGTCGAAACAATTGATCCCGCTCGTCAGGAGGAATTTGTAGGAAAAGTGGTTGAGCAGATCAGCGGAACGATGACGACGCTGCTCGGGGCGATAGGCGATCGATTGGGCCTGTTCAAGAATCTGGCAGAGCAAGGTCCCGCGACATCGGCAGAGTTCGCATCGCGGACGAAGCTGAACGAGCGGTATCTGCGGGAGTGGCTTGGCGGCATGGCCACGGCTGGTTATCTGGATTACGACGGATCGACAAAGCGGTTCAGCCTTCCAGCCGAACACGCGTCAGTCCTTGCTCAGGAGAACGGCCCATTTTTTGTCGGCGGCATATATCAGATGCTGCCAGCGCAAGCCGGAGTCTTCGACCAGGTTGTAAGTGCGTTTCGTAATGGCGGCGGTGTATCTCAATCGCAATACAACGATATGATGTGGGATGGCCTGGAACGATTCACCTCCACATGGTTTGAGAATTTGTTGTTGCAACAATGGATCCCTGCCATGCCTGATGTGAAAGCGCATCTCGAACGCGGTTGCGACGTGGCCGATGTCGGATGCGGCCGAGGTCGGGGCCTGATCAAATTGGCGCAAGCCTTTCCGCGGTCGCGCTACGTCGGCTACGACAACTTTGGTCCGACCGTTGCGCGCGCAACGGCGAATGCGCGCGAAGGTGGCGTGTCAGACCGGGTGCGTTTCGAAGAATGCGATGTCTCGAAAGGGTTGCCGGCGCAGTTTGATGTGATCACCACGTTCGACGTTGTGCATGATGCAGTCGATCCGCTTCAGTTGTTGCGATCGATTCGTCGAGCGCTTCGGCCAGGTGGCGTTTACGTTTGTCTCGACATCAATTGCTCTGACAAGCTCGAGGAGAACGCGAACCCGCTGGGGGCGATGTTTCACGGCGTAAGCGTGTTCTACTGCATGACGACGTCACTCGCGAACAACGGCGCAGGGCTCGGCACGCTCGGTTTTCATGAAGCAAAAGTGCGCGAGTTTTGCGAGAAGGCCGGATTCAGCAACGTCCGGCGTGTGCCCTTGGATAACCCGTTCAATAATTTGTACGAAGCAAAACCGTAAAGGCATCGCTCGGCGCGACGAAAAAAGTACAACTCGAGCGGCAATTTCGTTAGAAGTGATGCGCTGAGGAGCTGTAGCCGCTTCGCTGTGTGAAGCGTGCACGTCGCCCATACGGCGACGGCTACAGAAGCGCTGCGGACCGCCGCGCTACTTTGCCCCTCGCTGCGATTCGATCTTCGTGTCGTCCGCGCCAGGCGCACGATCGAGCCCGCGCCGTTTGAGCAATGGTTCGATATAGGGATCGCGGCCGACAAAATTCTTAAATAGTCCGAGCGCGTCAGCGGATCCGCCGCGCGAGAGCAACATGGCGCGAAAGCGGTCGCCGTTCTCGCGTTTCAATCCGCCGTGTTGTTTGAACCACTCGACCGTGTCGGCATCGAGCACTTCGCTCCAGATATAGGAGTAATAACCGGCCGAGTAGCCGCCGGCGAATGCGTGTGAAAAATAGAGGCTGCGATAACGCGGCGGCACTGGCGGAAAGTCGATCCCGGCGTTGTGCAATGCTTCCGCTTCAAACGCAACCGCGTCTTTCGGAACGTCAGATGGATTCAGTTGATGCCACGCCTGGTCGAGTAGCGACGCCGACAGGTACTCAGTGGTCTTGAATCCCTGATTGAATTTTTCCGCGGCCTTGACCTTGTCGAGCAATGCCTGTGGCATCGGTTCCCCAGTCTTGTAATGCTTCGCGTAATTGGCGAGGACTTCCGGCCACCGGGCCCACATCTCGTTTACCTGCGACGGATACTCGACGAAGTCACGCGGAACGCTCGTTCCGCTGAAGCGCGGATATTTTACGTTCGAAAACATGCCGTGGAGTGCGTGCCCGAATTCGTGAAACGCGGTCCGCACTTCATCTTGAGTGAGCAGTGTGGGTTCGCCCGGCGGCGGCTTGGGAATGTTGAGGTGATTCGCAACAACCGGCTTCGTCCCGAACAGATCGTTTTGCGGGACATAAGCATTCATCCAGGCGCCCCCGCGCTTCGAAGCTCGCGCGTAATAATCGCCAATGAAAATCGCGAGCGGTTTACCGTCGCGATCGAACACTTCCCAGACGCGCACGTCTGGCTGATACACCGGCAGATCGTGCCGCTCTTTGAACGTGAGCCCGTATTCCCTGTTCGCGGCGAAAAACACGCCGTCGACGATGACATGATTGAGTTCGTAATACGGGCGTACCTGCGATTCATCGAAATTGTATTTCGCCTTGCGCACTTTCTCGGAATACAAATCCCAATCACACGCCGAGATTTGGAACCCGCCTTTTTCTTGATCGACAATATTCTGTTGCTCGGCCGCTTCACGTTTCGCGTTCGCGACCGCCGGGGGCGCGAGATCGGCCAGCAGCTTGTTCACAGTTGGCACATCGTGCGCCGTTTGGTCTTCGAGCTGGTATGCCGCCCAATTATCGTAGCCCAACAACTTCGCTTTCTCCGCGCGAAGCGGGGCCGTCCGCAGCACGACATTGCGTGTATCGAACTCGCCACCTTTGCTGTTGCGCGCGAGCGATGCCTGCATGATCCGCTCGCGCAAAGGTCGATTCTGCAATGACCCGAGCAACGGCTGGCCGGTGGTGTTCTGAAGCTGGATGACGAACTTGCCTTCCTTGTGTTCAGCTTTCGCGGCATTGATCACGCTTTTCATCTGATCGTCCGTCAGGCCGGCGAGCTCTTCTTTTTTATCGACGACCACAGACGATGCGTTTCGCTCCTTCAAAACATTCTGTTCGAAATCCGTCTGCAATTTCGCCAACTCGGCGTTGATCTCTTTCAGCTTCTGCTTCTCGGCATCGGATAGCTTGGCTCCCGCGCGCACGAAATCCTTGTAGTAACGTTCGAGCAAATAAGCCGATTCGGGATCGAGCCCAAGTCCGCCACCGGACGGATTCGCTGCGGCGAACTTATCGCGCTGCTCATACAGCGCCTGGACTCGCGCGAATAATTTCGGATTCAGAAAAATCTCGTCATGGTGCGCGGCAAGTTTCGGCGCCATTTCTTTATCAATCTTCTGCCGGGTCGGGTTTGTATCGCACGCGTTGAGGTTAGAAAACGTGCGCTGAGCGCGGTCGAGCAATCGGCCAGTGCGCTCAAGCGCGACGATCGTATTGTCGAACGTCGGTTTCTCAGAATTGTTGGCGATCGGCTCGATTTCCTTCAGTTGGTCGCGCATTCCAGCTTCGATCGCGGGGACGAAATGCTCGTCCTTAATCTTGTCGAAGGGCGGGTATTGATATGACAGGCCGCTCTCCGCTGCTAACGGATTCTCCTTGAGATCGGCGGCGAACACGGCGGTGATTTGCGCAACCTTGAGCAGGGCGCAAGCAAAGAAGCAAAGACGCAGTGACATAAGGCGTAAACTTGTCGTCACGTCACGGACCGGATGCAAATGTCTCGTGAAGGCGGCCCGCCCGCGTTGTTCAACTATGTCGTCGTCGGCAGGCCGGCCGCTTTCCAGGCTTTCAAGCCGCCGGCCATCGAGCGCACATTTTTGTAGCCCATTTTTTGCAGGTTTTCAGCAGCGAGCGCCGACCGGCCGCCGCCGCCGCAATGACAAATGATCATAGCGTTCGGGTCGGGAACTTTTTCTTCGATATCGAGCTCGATCGTGCCGCGACTCATGTGAGTCGCGCCCTGAATGTGTCCTTCGTCCCATTCGTCCTTATCGCGGACATCGACTACGACCGCGTCGCCGCTGTTTAATTTCGCAGCGGCATCCTGCGGCGAAATCTCGGTTATGTGTTTCTTCGCTTCCGCGACCAGTTTTTGGAAACCACTGTGTTCAGCCATAAGGGATTTCTAACCACGAATAGACACGAATAAACACGAATTCGCGCAAATGACGAAGTCCGAACGACCGATGACGAATTAAATCCGAATGACGAAACTCGAAAGGGGTCGGCGATGGTATTGCGTTGAGTTCGTCATTTGGGCTTCGACATTCGTTTCTATTCGTAGCGCAGCGCTTCGAGAGGGCCGAGAGCGGCAGCTTTGCGTGGGGCAATTGAGCTGATTGAGATCAGTGTGGGCCAATTCACGCGTCCAGCCTCAGTAGCTGATTCCCTTCTTGGCGGCTTGGGCGTGAAGCGTTTCAGCTACCTTTTGATCGAAGGCGTCGCCTTTGCCTTCGGCTGCGAGCCGTTTGTTTTCGGATTGAATATAGGCTTCGCGTTTCTTTGACAGTTCGACGATCTGCTTTTGCAGGTCGGCGCGTTCATCACGGGCTTTTGCGATTCGCTTTTGCAGTTCGTTGCGATCCAATTTCTGGAGTTCGGTCGGAAGTTGTTTCTGATCGATCTCCTCGAGCTTAAGTGTTTTATCATTGAGCGCGTCGACCAACTCACCGCGGCCCTGCATGGCTTTGCCGGTCTTGCTGTTGTAGCTGAGCCGATCGGCCATTGCCGAAACTGGAGCACTCTTCGCCGCTGCATATTTGGCATGCACTTCGGCCTGCAATTTGCTGTCGCCATACGGAATGAGGGTAACACCGATTCGTTCGTTAAGCCGGCTTAGCTCCTTGTCCATCGGCGTTGAAATCACAGCAACGTTGCCCGATTGCGAAATGCCGACATAACTGCCTTCCGACAGTTTCGCGATCTCCTGCCAGATCGGCTTGGTCTCAGCCATCTCACCACACTGAATGGTATTAATGATGAGGTCTTTTTTGGCTGCTTCCCGGCAGAGATCCGGATACTTCGGCCCGTTCGGATAATCCATGTGCGGCGGCGCGTCTCCGACCAGAAAGATGATCTTCAGGACCTTCTTGTCGCTGCTCCAAGGCATCTTGTGAATGGCTTCGGCAAGCGCCTCGTTCACACTCTCCGGTGCATCGCCACCGCCGCCGGCCTGGAATTCGCGCAGATGTCCGTAGATGGCATCGATGTCGTCGGTGAGACTGAATGATTTCACGACGTACTCGTCGCCGCGATCTCGATAACCAATGAGCCCGAGCTTTAACTCCGGCGTTGGTTGCGCGCTGATCATTTCATTGGCGATCGACCATATCTTTTGTTTCGCGCCTTCGATCAAACCGCCCATTGAACCGGTGGTATCGAGAACAAAACAGACCTCTATGCGCGGTTTGGATTGAGGTGTTGGCCCAGTCTTTGCGAACAACGGTTGCCAGGAACCGAGCATTGCAAGGGCAGACAAGATTATCAGCACGATGCCGATGGTACGAGTGGTTAGTGTTTTCATTCGATTGTTATTCAGCGATTTCATAGACAGTGTCGTCGAGTGTGAGCACGACGTTTTGACCTAACGCCAGCCATGGGCCGGCTTCGGGATGTTTTGTCAGGAGGTTGAAGTATTCTTCGGAGTTAAATTGGACGCGCTGGCGTTTAGCGCTGTTGTTCTGCGCGTTTGAATCGATCCATTGATTTCCGTTCTGGAAAAATGCGCGCCCGTTCACAAATTTGGACTGCTGAGTGTACTGGCTAAGACGCGCCGCCGCCGGGGTGCCAGCAGGAGCCGCGGCAGCAAATCCCCGCAATGATTCGAAAGCGCCGGCTGCGATCGATGCCGGTGCCTGCTGCGCGAACTTGAACGCATTCTGGCTGCGCGCGTTGGCAACGCCGTCCTCACCTTCTTTCTTGTCCTTGAATCCGGTCCAAGCCTTGGCGACTTCGGCGCGAGTCGCTGCATCGGCGCTCATGCTCTGCATGGATCGATCAACCATCGGCACACGCCGGCGATCTTCGTCCTCTATGATGAGATACGCGGTGTAAGGCGTAACGATTCCGTATTTCCGTGCCAGCTCGGTTGTTTCATCGCGAAGCTCGGAGGTTTCACCGTGGACGCGGATTTCATCAAGGAGAAACCCGACACGGCGTGTCGCCCAAAGCCGAGGTACGTAATCGTCGGTCGTCTTGCGATCATCGAAATGCAGTTTGTAGGTAAACGTCTGTTCGCGGCCGCCGACGTTGCCGGTCAGCTTCGCTTCGACATCGCCGGCGCCTCTGTATCGACCCGCTACCACCAATTGATCCCCCTTGAACAGATCCGGCAGATCTGCCGGATACATTTTCGATGTGCGCACACCACCGCCAAGATCCAGCTTAAGATTTCTTAGGGCAGGTTCTCTAATCCGCGTGTAGAAGTTCGAGACTTTGAGCTCGAGATCTTCGTTCGCGAGTACGTATTGGCTGAATGCGCGCGTACCCTCGGCGATTTGATCGAGCAATTGTGTGTTTACGTCCGAGCCGATCCCGAACGAAAAGATCCGAGCACCGCTCGCCTTTTTGATGTTCGCAATGATTTCGTCGGGATTGCGCGTTCCCACCGTGGGTAGACCGTCGGTTAGGAAAATTACAACAAATGGGCGATCGCTCTTGTCCGGTCGAACATTGAGAGCGCTTTGCAGCGCATCCGCAATGGCAGTGCCGCCGATTGGTTTGAAGTCGTCGATGAAACCATTCGCACGTTTGCGATGATCGGAGTCGGCTGGTACCAACTCGCGGAAAAGCGGCTCAGCTTCCGTCGAGAACCGGACGATCTCAAAACGATCGTCGGCATTGAGATTTTCCACACAGAACCGCAGCGCTTTTTGCGCCTGCTGAAGTTTGGCGCCGGCCATTGAACCGGATGTATCTACGACAAAAACGACGTCTTTGGCTGCCGGCTTTGTTTCGTTGCTAATCGTCGGCGCAGCCAGAAGCAGAAAATACCCGTCGTCAGCGTCTGGCTTGTAAGTGATTAATCTGAGGCCGACATCACGTGTGTCCGAGGCGTAGACGAGCTGAAAATCTGTGTCCGGCTTTTCGTCTTTGCCTTCATACCCAATCACAGCGCGGTTGGGGCCATCGCGCTTAATCTCAACTTTGTGGCTGGGCGAATAAATTGAGGCGAGCGGCTCCGTACTCTTGAGCTCAATTTTCATGCTCAGATTCTTGATCGGCCGAGCGGAAAATTTCTCAGTGCTGAGCGGGTAGAGATAAGTAACCGTCCCGGCGTCGGAGCGAAGCAATTCCGTATAGGAAATCTTAATTGGCTTCCGGCTGTGCGGCTCGATCGGGAAGATGCGGACCTTGAAAAGATCGCGGCCAGCGAACTCGAGCAGCGCCGGATCCCGCATTTTTCGCACGATGTCCTCATAAATGCGCTGCGCCTTGTCAGCAGGGAGCAACTCCGCATCGACGCTCTTGCCGCCAATTTCCATGCTGAATTTGTCGATATGTGCCCCTTTCGGGACAGGGAACATGTAAAAACCTTCGAGCCGTTGGTCGTTAGGATTGTAGAACTCCTGGTCGATCGATGTGACGGCGACCTGCCCATCAATTTTGACGTTGACCTGATGACTGGTGACTTCGAGGGGAGCGAACGGGAAATGGGTCGGCAAAACGTAGATCGGACGGTCGACGACGATGAAACCATCGCCGCGGGATAGAGAGATGCCTCCGAGAAGGAAGAGCCCGATCGCTAGCACCAATTTTTTGCTCATGGAGCATTAGTCGGGAATTCCGGGAAAATGCTCCCACCGTTCAAAAACCCGAGGCATTCAACGATCCGAGACGGACGTACTATTTTTGATCAGAACGCCAGGTACGACAGTCAGACATCGATAAGATGCTCCGTCCGCGAGGAGTTGTGATCGATCAGGAGCTTTCCAGCACAGCCGCACCGCAGCCAGCGGCGGATGTATCAGCGTTGGCGTCGGAAGCGCAAATCATCGCCGAATGCCGCGCGGGAAACACAGCGGCGTGGGATTCTCTGTTCGATAAATACTACGCGACGGTCGCCCGGTTTATATTTCAGCTCTCCGGCGATTTCAGTCACGAAGACACGGAAGAGATCTGCCAGGAAACGTTTTTGTCGGTGGTCAGAAATCTATCTTCATTCCGGGGTCGAAGCTCATTTCAAACGTGGTTGCTGCGAATCGCGGCGAACAAGGCGATGGATTATCGGGAAAAAACGCGAGCCGCGAAACGAGGTGGAAACGCGGTGCACGTCTCAATCGAAGCGGACCGAACTGATCACGAACCCCCGATTGATCCGCCGTCTGGAAATCCCGGTCCCGATGCGTTATTGCAGATTGCAGAGACCTCCCGCCTCGTGAGGGAAAGCCTCGATCGTCTCGGCGAGCCGTGCCGGGAAATCATCGAACTGCGGTACTACGGCGAGTTAAGTTACGATGAGATAGCAGCGGAACTCCGTCTTAATCCAAAAACGGTTAGCTCCCGCTTGAGCAAATGCCTGGATCGCCTGCTCGTTATCGCGAAGGAAATTTTTCCACCGGACAATCGTTTGCCGTCTAATTTATAGAAGCATGCCATCGGAACCAAAGAAACCCATTGAACAAATGCTCGAGGCGCTGGCGAAAGCGCGTCGCGCACAATTTGGTCACGACCCCAAAATGCCGAATCGGATGCGAGCGCGCCTGCATGAGGAGATCGCGCGAGTTGGAGCGGCAGAAGACGAAAAGGTCGAGTCACGAACGTCATGGTTAACAATGTTCTGGCCGCGGGTGACAGTGGCGGCGGCACTGGCAACATTGATAGTGCTCGTCCCGGCGATTTGGTGGACCCGATCACACCCGCTTGCAGAGGTTAGTGACGTTGCGGTTCGTGAACGCACTGCTGGAGCAGGCGATGGATTGCACCCCGCGGTGCCCGCGGAGGATAATCTGGCGAAAGCTGAGGCGCTAAAGTCTACCGAATCACCAGTGAATCTGGCGGGCAACAATCAAATTAAGATCGAACCCGCAGCGACACCGGCCTCTGAAGCGGAAGCTTTAGCCTCTGCTACTCACGTAGCACAAGGACGCGGTGCAACCGAGGTCCCAAGTCAAGTAACGAAAGGATTCACTGATAAGGAAATTGCCGCTGCGAAAATCCAATCGGCACCCCCCGCTGCGCCTGCAGCGGCCGCGGATTCAAAAGCCAAATCAGATACAATGGCGGGAGTCGTTCCACCGGTTGCGCAACCATCATCAGCCAGCAGCTTCGAAACCAAGCAGCAATTTTACCAACAATCGGTCCTTCAATCTTTTCGGAACAATGCGCAGGTAGGCCGGGCTGCGAATGTCTTGAACAGCTTTCAAGTTCAGCAACAGGGGAGTGAAATTCGCGTGCTCGATGCCGATGGCTCGACGTACACAGGTAAAATCGAGCAATTGGCGAACAACGCGGAGCTCAACTCACGCATCACTGCGCGACCGGACGCCGCGAAGCAGACGCGAAGGTACGCTGCCAAGGCCGCCGGCAAAAGCGAACCAACCGCTCCTCAATCGTACTTCCGCGCAACCGGATACAACGTCAGCCTGAAAAAGACGCTCGTGTTCGAGGGGAATTACGCCGCGCCGTCGACGCAACAGCCAGCTACGGCGACAGCTAACGACAGAGAGCGATCGGAGCAAAACCGCGACCGGGCACGTATCGTGGGAACGGTGCGGGTGAATGGGGAAGCGCCGGTAGAAGTGGATGCGATAGCAGAGACACCGGAAGCGGCCGCAACCAAAAAGAGCGAGAAGTGAACAGATTCTTACCACTAATCGACACGAATAAACACGAATTCACCTGAATGGCGAAAACCAAATGACGAATTAAATCCGAATGACGAAACCCGAAAGGGGTCGGCGATTATATCACGCTGAGTTCGTCATTCGGGCTTCGACATTCCTTCGTCATTCGACATTTGAGCTTTGTCATTCGTAGCGGAGCGCTTCGATCGGGTCGAGCGCGGCGGCTTTGCGCGCTGGGTAAAAACCAAAGAAGACGCCGACGGCTGCGGCGAACAAAAACGCGATGGCGATTGAGCTGATGGAAATCAGCGTCGGCCAATGCGCGTAGATAGACAGGATTCTGGATGTGGCAATACCGCAGATGATTCCGATCACGCCACCGACGGAACTTAGCGTTACAGCTTCGATTAGAAACTGGGTAAGAATGTCGTTCCCGCGGGCGCCGACAGCCATGCGCACACCAATCTCGCGTGTCCGTTCGGTTACGCTCACCAGCATGATGTTCATGATGCCGATGCCACCCACGAGCAGCGACACGCCCGCGATTGCGCCGAGAAGCACCGTCATGACCCGCGATGTGGCCGTGGCTGCTTCGGCGATCTCCTGTTGGGTGCGCACGGTGAAATCGTCGTCGCGGCCGGGGCGAATGTTATGTCTTTGTCGAAGCAACGAGATGATTTGTTGCTGCGCGGCTTCGACCTGACGCGCGTCGCCAATCTGCACGTTGATATTGCGCAACGTGGTGCCTCCGATCACGCGTTTCATCGCGCTGGTGTACGGCATGACGACGATGTCATCCTGGTCCACGCCCTGCGGGCTCAGGCCTTTCGGCGTGAGCACGCCAAGAATAGTGAACGGAACGTTTTTAATCCGCAAAATCTGGCCGATCGGATTTTCGTTACCGTAAATTTGCGTCGCAGTCGTGCGGCCAATAATGCAAACCTTGTTCGCGCTGCGCACATCCTGCGCCGTAAACGGCGCGCCATCGGCAAGCGGCCATTGGCGAATATCGAAATAATCCGCTGATTCTCCGTAAATCCGGGTGAACCAGTTTTGATTTCCAGCGGCGACTTGCGTCGTCGAAACAACTTCTTCGCTAACGCCGATTACGCCGGGAACTTCACGACGGATTGCTTCAGCATCTTCAATTTTCAACGTGCCTGCTCCGCCCCAGCCCGTGCGGATGCCGCTCGAGGTGGTGCTACCGGAAAAGATCAGGATCACATTTTCACCGAGGCTGGCGATCTGTGATTCGACCTGTGCCTTTGCGCCGTTGCCGATTCCGACCATCGCGATCACCGCGCCGACGCCGATGATGATACCGAGCGCAGTAAGCACCGAACGCATTTTGTTTCGGCGCAGCGCGCGGTAGGCGACGTTAAATGTGGGCGCGATGCGCATTTGGTTCGTTAAAGGGTTGAAGCGTTAAACAGTTGAAGCGGATGGCTTTTGAAGCTCTGCTGCTGTGTTCGTGCGTTGTGGGACGAGATGATCATCCAGAATCAGACCGTCGCGCATGATAACATTGCGCTTAGCATAGGCGGCGATGTCCTGCTCGTGCGTAACCATGATGATGGTGATGCCGCGCTCGTTGAGCTGCTGGAAGATGGCCATGATCTCAACGCTGGTTCGGCTGTCCAGATTGCCCGTCGGTTCATCCGCCAGCAGCATCTCGGGCTCGTTGATCAACGCGCGCGCGATCGCGACGCGCTGTTGCTGACCGCCGGAAAGCTGACTCGGGAAATGGTCCTCCCGGCCTGCGAGCCCAACCGATGCAAGTACGCGGTCCGCTTTTTCTCGAAGTTGCGCATGTGACAGGTGATGCGCGCTGTAAATCAGCGGCAATTCCGCGTTCTCGCGCGCTGATGTGCGCGCCAGCAGATTGAAACTCTGAAACACGAAACCGAGCTTGCGATTGCGAATCTCCGCGAGCTGATCGCGATTGAGCCCCGAAACGTCTGCATTATCCAGAAAATATTGACCGGAACTCGGCCGGTCGAGGCAGCCGAGGATGTTCATAAGCGTCGATTTGCCTGAGCCGCTCGCGCCCATTAACGCGACGAATTCGCCTTGTTTGATCTCCAGCGAGACCCCGCGCACGGCGGGCACTTCCATTTCGCCGGTGCGATAGACCTTGTGCACGTCGAGAAGCCTAACGAGGGCTCCGTTATTCATGTTCCTGGCAAATGTTGTAGCCGCGTCTCTGTGAGACGCGTTGCCCTGCTGCGCAACAGTGTGAAAACAGCGCTTCGCACAGCGAAGCGGCTACAGGACATCGCGAGCGAAACGGTTTGTTTTTCCCCATGATCACGGAAATCTTCGCGGCCCGCCGGAGAATGGATTCGCCGGCGTGGATGCAGGCTGGGATTTCGCTGCCATCTCAGCGGTCACAACGCGATCGCCCTCCTTCAATCCTTCAACGACTTCGGTCACAACGCCGTCGCTGATTCCTGTTTTGATTTGCACTGGTTTGGGTCGGCTGCTGGACAAAACGTAAACCGTGCGCTCGCTCGTCGTCCGCTCGCGTTCACCCGAGGCCTGTCTCATCGCGCCCGGAGGTCGCGATCCACCTTGGCTCGTTGTGCTGTGCGATGATGTCGGTCCTTCTTCAGTGGGCCGATACCGCAGCGCGGCGTTTTTGATTTGAAGCACGTTGTCCTTGCGGGCGGCGATGATTGAAACATTGGCGGTCATTCCCGGTTTCAATTTCAAATCCGGATTGCTCACGCCGATCACTGTGTCGTAGGTCACGACATTCTGCACCGTGATGGGCGCATTCCGCACCTGCACAACTTTGCCGTGGAACGTCTGGGTTGGGAAAGCGTCCACAGTGAAATCGACGTCCTGCCCAACTTGTACGACGCCGACATCCGCCTCGGCCACATTCGAATCGATTTGCATCTTCGTGAGATCATTTGCGATTTGAAAGATCACCGGCGCCTGCAGACTGGCGGCAACGGTCTGGCCAACATCGACGCTGCGCGAGATCACCACGCCATCAATAGGCGAAGTGATCGTGCAGTGATCGAGATCGGCCTTCGCTTTGTCCAACGCACCTTGTTTGATTTTCACATTGGCTTCGGCTTGATGAAGATTCGCCATCGCCTGATCGAGGTCTGCCTGCGACGACGTTTTTCTGGCAAAGAGGTCCTGAGTGCGCTTCGCGTTGAGTCTCGCCAATTCCAGCGCAGCCTGCGCACTCGCGACGTCGCCTTCGGCTTGAGTCACGGTTGCCTGGAAAAGCGCCGGATCGATCTGCGCCACAACCTGACCCGCTTTGACCTGTGAATTGAAATCCACGAACAACTTCGAGATGTTCCCGGAGACCTGGCTGCCTACCTGCACGTTGACCACCGGATTGAGCGTGCCCGTGGCGGTCACCGCCTGCGTAATCGGACCCCGTGTGACCGTCGCAGTCTGATACGTTGCAGCGCCATTATTCCGCAAGTGCCGAACAACAAACGCTATCAGCAGCAGTCCCCCGATTACGATAAGCCAGGGCAAAAAACGTTTCATTCAATCTGCGGTTGACGGCTTCTGTAACTCATCTCGTAATGTGATTCTGAGCGGAGCGAGGAACCCGGCTACTTCCCAATTAGTCAGTGCCGAACAAGTTGGCAACGCGTTTGCGCCTGGTATTTAACGGAAAAGCTTGAACTAGCTGGGTGTTTCGCTTCGCTCAACATGACAAGCCTATCTATGGACGGCATCCTACAAATTAATGACAGCCAAAGGTGATGCGCCGTTACATCGAAATCTATTCCATCATGCTGCGCAACTCGCTCATCCGGGACATGAGTTTCAAGGCCAACTTCTTGCTATGGATGGTGGTGGAGGTTCTTTGGTTCTGTGGCCAAATCGTTTTTTTCAGCATCATTTTTGGGAACGTCGATCACATCGGCGACTGGACAAAATGGGAAGTGGTGCTGCTGATCGGTACTCACCAGATCATCGCACAGCTTTTCCAGGCGTTCTTTTTCGTTAACCTCGCAAATATCCCCGAGCTCGTGCGGATGGGAAAACTGGATTCCGTTCTGGTGTTACCGATCGACAGCCAGTTCGCTGTTTCCACGAAACAATTCGGGCTCGACAGTATTGTCAACGCTTTGCTCGGCGCCGCTGTGGTTTGTGTCTCGCTGTCCAAGCTGAGCATGGTGCCGAACCCGTTTTCCGTTTTGCTCTATGTTGTCGCGCTTGGTTTCGGAATCGCCGTGCATTATTCCATCATGCTCGGCCTGGCTGCGGTGAGCTTTTGGATCGTCCGCGCGCAGGGACTGGTTTATGGCTATTTTAATTTTCTCAATATCGCGCGTTATCCGGATGTGATTTTCCCGCGGCTGTTCCGGCTGATTTTTGGCTGGGTAATTCCGGTGGTGATCATTGCGAACATCCCCGCGCGCCTGCTCATCAAATCGTTTGGGCAACCGGTTCCACTGATGCTGCATCTGATTGTCGCCTCGACTATTGTGTTCTGGCTCTCACGGGTTTTTTGGAAGTTTGCGCTGCGACATTATTCCAGCGCCAGCTCGTGATGATTGTAGGGCAACTGCTTCGGTTGCCCGGTGCAGGATTGGCAGACGGAGCGCCTGGCCTACAATGGCGGGGGGCAAAGGGAGTCTGGCCTTTATTGACGAAAGCCGCCTCGACCGCGACGCTCGATTAGCTTAGGTAAATCTGGCGATGATCATCGAAGTAAAAGTGCCGTCGGTTGGGGAGTCGGTGACCAGTGGAGTCGTCTCCGCCTGGCACAAGAAGTCGGGTGACTTCGTGAACGAAGGCGAACCGCTTTTCGCGCTCGAGACGGACAAGGTCTCGACCGATATCGTGGCGGAAAAATCCGGCATGCTCGAGACGAGAGTGCCCGAAGGCCAGGAGGTAAAGATCGGCGAGGTTATTGCCGTGATCGACGATTCGAAGCAGCAAGCCAAAAAGCAGGAAGAAAAACCAAAAGACAAACAGCCCGAGAAGAAACAAGTTGAGCCGGAGAAAACCGTCTCACCTGTAGCCGCGGGCGCTGACCGCGGCAGGCCGGAGTCAACGCCTCCGGCTACAGCTCTTTCGCCTGCAGTTCGCCGCATCGTGGAAGAAGAGAACCTCGAACCGGCGAAAATTCAGGGCAGCGGCGAAGGCGGTCGGTTGACGAAAGCCGATGTGCTGAAGGCGGTGGAAAACCGCGGCAAAGCCGAACCGTCCGGGGGAGGCGTGGCGAAGGCGGAGGAAAAGATTGAATCTCGCGAAGCTCAGCCACACCGCGAAGCTCGCTTCACTCGCAAAAAAATGTCACCATTGCGTCGCAAGATCGCGCAGCAACTGGTGATGGCGCAGCATACCGCGGCGATTCTCACTACATTCAACGAATGCGACATGAGTGCGGTGCAGAAATTGCGCCGGAACAAGCAAGATGAGTTCACGAAAAAGCACGGCGTAAAGCTCGGACTGATGTCATTCTTTGTGAAGGCCGCCGTAGAAGCGCTCAAAACCGTGCCCGTTGTGAATGGGCGGATCGAAGGGGACGATTTCATTCAAAACAATTTTTACGACATTGGCGTTGCGGTTGGTACGGAGCGCGGACTTGTCGTGCCGGTAGTGCGCGACGCCGATAACAAAAGTTTTGCCGATTTGGAGCGCGACATCGCCGATTACGCCGGACGCGCGCGTGAAGGAAAGTTGAAGCTTGAAGATCTCCAGGGCGGCACGTTCACAATCACAAACGGCGGAGTGTACGGCTCGCTCTTCGCCACTCCGATTTTGAATCCGCCCCAGAGCGGTATTCTCGGTATGCACAAAATCATGCCGCGCCCAATGGCGGTGGACGGCAAAGTGGAAGTCCTGCCGATGATGTATCTGGCGCTAAGCTACGATCATCGCGCCATCGATGGCAAGGAAGCCGTCACGTTCCTCATTAAAGTGAAGGATTGCATCGAGGATCCGAAAAAATTACCCATCGATTTTTGAATTTTTCCTTTGTCATGTTGAGCGCAGCGCTGCAACGAAATGCAAAGCATGAGGCCAGGCTTTCAAACATCTCGGATCATTCGCTTCGGCGGATCGCGCCAGAGAAGGAAATAATCTGAGATTCTTCGCTTCGCTCAGAATGACAGAAAACACATATGGAAAAATTTGATGTTGTTATCATCGGCTCGGGACCCGGCGGTTACATTGCTGCGATCCGTTCCGGCCAGCTTGGGTTGAAGACTGCCCTTGTCGAAAAGGATAAGGAACTTGGCGGCACCTGCTTGAACGTGGGGTGCATCCCGAGCAAAGCGCTTCTCACGTCGAGCGACCATTTCATGTTCGTCAAAAAAGAAGCGGCGAAGCACGGCATCGTGATCGACGGGGCGCGCGTCGACCTCGCGAAGATGCAGGAGCGGAAGAACAAGGTTGTAAAGACATTCAACAGCGGCGTGCGCTCGTTGATGAAGACGAACAAGGTGACTGTGTTCGAGGGCTGGGGCACGATCACCGCGCCCGGAAAAATCTCGATCAAATCTTCAAACGGCCAGACGCAGGACATCGAAACGAAAAACATTGTCATTGCGACCGGCAGCGCGCCGATGGAATTGCCCTTCGCCAAATTTGACGGCAAAATAATCGTAAGCAGCACGGAAGGGCTGGAGTTCACCGAGCCTCCAAAGAAACTGATCGTGATCGGTGCGGGTGCAGTAGGTTTAGAGTTGGGCTCCGTCTGGAACCGGCTCGGTTCGGAAGTAACGATGCTGGAATTCCTCCCGCGCATCGCACTCGGATTCGATCTTGAACTATCAAACCTGCTTCAGCGTCTTCTGACTGCTCAAGGCATGACTTTCCACCTCGAAGCAAAAGTGACTGCTGTGAAAGTGGACAACGGCCGCGCGACTGCGACCGCAACGAAAGATGGCCAGGAACTGAAATTCGACGCGGACAAGGTGCTTGTTTCGGTTGGACGTCGCCCGTTCTCGGATGGTTTGAGCGCCGAAGAAATCGGCGTGGAGTTCGATGAAAAGAAACGGATAAAAGTGGACGAGCATTTCCGCACCAATGTCGAAGGTGTTTATGCGATCGGTGATGTGATCGCCGGGCCTATGCTGGCGCACAAAGCCGAAGACGAAGGGATCGCTTGCGTGGAAATCATTGCCGGCAAAGCCGGTCACGTGAACTACCAGGCCATCGCCGGTATCATTTACACCAATCCCGAGCTAGCGGGTGTTGGTCTCACGGAAGATCAAGCCAGGGAGCAGGCGATCGAGGTGAAGATTGGTAAATTTCCATTCCGCGCCAACAGCCGCGCGCTTTGCAGTGATGACGTGGAAGGAATGGTCAAGTTCGTCGCCGACGCCAAAACGGATCGCATTCTCGGCGCGCACATTTTGCATCATGCCGCTTCAGAGTTAATCGCTGAAGCCGTTTCGGTGATCGAATTCGCCGGCAGCTCCGAAGACATCGGGCGCACGACTCATTCTCACCCCACCTTAAGCGAAGCAGTCCGCGAAGCAGCGCTGAACGTGGAAAAACGGGCGCTGCACATCATTAATCGCTGATGCGGCGCAACAAGGGGCGGCGGTCTTCAGTCCGCCGCAGGGCGACAGGGCCCCAGTGGCATCGACACCTTGTGAGGTGGGCGGGCGATGCTATACGTGATTCACGTATGCCCGCCTGCGGCGGACGTTGGAGTAATGTCTTATGAGCCGACCCACTAAATGATCTCGGACTTCCGAAACCGAAATCGCGGCCGCACTCGTCACGTGGCGAAAGAGAAATAAGCTTTCTCAATCCAAGGCTGCGATGCGATTGAAAATTTCGCCGCGCACATTGCAGGAATGGGAGTAAGGGCGGGCGACACCGCGGCACTTGGCGCTGGAAGCTTTGCGAGAAAAAGTCAGCCGATAGACATACGGCTTCCGGTTTGCCACGTAACATGCCGACGACGCAAGGCCACGCCAATGCCATACGTGAATCACGTATGCCATCGCAGAGGTACCCGCATTGCACCTGACGTCTTGCAGCACCCCGCGCGCGGATTGGTTGCGCAAGCCGTTTCCGTCACTGAATCCGGAGGCAGCTCCGAAGATATCGGGCGCACCTGTCATTCGCACCCTGCTTTGAGCGAAGCCATGAGAGAACCCGCGCTCAATGTCGAGGAACGGGCGTTGCACATCATTAATCGCTGATCCGGCGTGAGCCAGGGAGTCCTGCCTGCCCTCAAGGAGCGGCGATCTCCAGATCGCTGCAGCGGCGCACGGACGAAGGTACCCGGCGCACGGCGAAAGGCGGCACTGTGTTGCCGCGACTGGCCAGCGATGCTATACGTGATTCACGTATGATGCAACTTGGAACACGCGCCGAGACGATCTGCTCATGAGCCGAGTCTTCAAACCACGACGGCGTCAGAAAAGCGAGATCGCGCTCGCATTAGCGGCGTGGCGAAAACGACACAAACTTTCCCAATCAGAGGCTGCGGTAAAACTGAAACTCTCGCGTCGGACGTTGCAGGAGTGGGAGCAGGGCCGCGCGACGCCGCGTCATCTTGCTTTGGAAGGCTTGCGCGAGAAGATCCGAGCGTAGCGTCTTGTGCCACAAGGACCGAAGAGCAGCCCTCCGATAACGCCTCCGCACGCTATACGTGAATCACGTATAGCATGGCTCGCATCCTTCTGCGGCAAATCGATGATGCGACGCGTGATTCACGTGTAGCATGTAGAATGGAGCTACATCAGTCGCTAAGGTGAGGTGCGCCCCAGATTTATCTGCATCGCTCGCGCATCACTGGGCAGCGGATGCATCACATTATCGTCCATGCCGCGCCTCTCGACGGCGGATGACGAACAGCGTCACGAGCGCGGACACTGCGCAGATAATTGCGCCGAACGCGAGCGCGAACGCTGTGCCTGCCCAATGCGCAACGGCTCCGGCTTCCAGGCTGCCAAGGGGGATCATTGCCCCGAACACGAGCGACCACACGCCCATAACGCGGCCGCGCATTTCGTCCGGGACGATGGTTTGCAACACGGTGTTGGACGTTGAAAAAAACAGCAGCATTCCAAATCCGGCGGCAAACAGGAATACGAGTGCAAGCGGAAAACTTTTGGTGAACGAAAGCGCCAGCATCGCCGCGGAAAATAACCAGATACCTCCGAGTGCGATTTTGCGCGGGGTGAAAAGATGTCCAAATGTCGCGACCAGCAAGGCACCCACGAACGCGCCGGTTCCGCTCGCCGACATCAGAATGCCGTAACCATTTGCGCCGCGTCCGAGCACATCGCGTGCAAATGCCGGCATCAGCACCGCATACGACCAGCCGAACACGCCCACCGCTAGAAATAGCAGCAAAATCGTGCGCACACGCGGATGCTTCATTGAATATAAGATTCCCTCCCACGCGTGCTCGCCCGCGGAAGCGATTTCGATTTTCCGCTCAAAACGCGGCAGACGCATCATCAGCAAACCGGCGATTACGGCGATAAAGCTGAGGCCGTTCAGGAAAAAACACATCGCCACGCCGACGGCGCCAATCATCAAGCCAGCGATGGACGGGCCGAGGATGCGCGCTCCATTCACGATCGAGCTATTGAGTGAGATCGCGTTCAGCAAATCTTCCCGGCTTGCCATTTCGACCGTAAACGCCTGGCGCGCCGGCATGTCGAAACCCATCGAAATTCCGTTCAGCGCGGCGACGATGATGATGAACGAAGTCGTCGCGAATCCAAGCCACACGCCTGCGGCGAGCGAAAATGCACAAATCATTTGGGCCGCCTGCGTCGCAACGAGGATCGTGCGTTTCGGATACAGGTCAGCCAGCGCGCCGCCCCAGATGGCGGAAAGCATCATCGGCGCAGATCCGACCGCCGCCACTACACCGAGCAGAAGTTTTGAGTTTGTGATTTGGTATACGTACCAGCTCATCGCAGTCTGTTGCATCCAGGTGCCGATTAGAGAGACGAGCTGGCCCCAGAAAAACAGCCGGTAATTGCGATGCCGCAGCGCACGAAACGTATGCCGCCACGTGATTCCGCCCACGGGCATACGCCGCTGCCGACCGATGATGTCCTCGGGGACACGCGCAGTTTCGGTCGTTCTCGTGGGCATCACTCATCATGGCTGGCACCATCGACAATTGCAAAAAATCGGCCTCGTTCGCGTCTTGCTCATGTTGCGGGATCCTTTAGTTGCAACGTAACCACGTAGCGCGAGCGGATCTGTATGGGCGCCTCGCCCTTATCAAGGGAGAGGGGGAGGGTGAGGGACTCATTTGGGTGGCGCATGCAAAGAACCCCTCACCTCAATCCTCTCCCCTCACCGAGGGGAGAGGCGGAGAAATCGCATACGGTTTGGTGCGGCGAGGCGCCAGTTTACAAGACTTCCAGAGGTGCGTTTTTGAACTTAAGTACCGAAGCGGCTTCTCCAGCTCGCTGCTGTGCTACGTTTATTTCGAATGGAAAGCACAGAGGCAATTCTCCTTCGGAGACGAAAGTTTAGCGACACAAGCCTGATTGTCTCGTGGTGCACTGAATCATTGGGGTGCATTCAAACCATGGTCAAAGGCGCACGGCGCCCGAAAAGTCCGTTTGCCGGAAAACTTGATTTATTTTTTGAGGCTGAAATTTCAATCGTGCGGAGCCGCAAATCCGATCTGCACACCCTGACTGAAGTCGTCTTGAAAAATCCGTTCGCCGCAATTCGCAGCAATTATCTGCGTACGCAGACTGCCGCCTATTTTGTCGAATTGATTGAGATTTGCACCGAGCGCGATCATCGCGAGCCGGAATTGTTCGGTCTGTTGCGCCGGGCGTTCGGTTATCTCGATGCAAACGATCCAACTTCACGCACCGTTGCGCATTTCGAGACCGGGCTGGCGCGCATCGCCGGCGTGCACGATCAGACACGGTTGAGAGCTGACCCGGCGTTTGCGCTGGGCAATTTGTTCGGGCGATTGCCGCTTTCCCGCACGCCGCTCTTGAAAACGCTCGCGGCGGAGGCGAAAAGAATGTCCCAATGAATTGCGTTTGCTTAGCGCCAAGGGCGCAACATTCAAATGA
The DNA here is from genome assembly GCA_046726875.1 of Verrucomicrobiota bacterium. Lineage (GTDB taxonomy): Bacteria > Verrucomicrobiota > Verrucomicrobiia > Chthoniobacterales > UBA10450 > Udaeobacter. Next base: position 691 of record JBKPBJ010000331.1, on the reverse strand, counting down.
AGCCTGGGGCAACGCCCCGGGAATTGGAACCTCCCGAAAAACATCAGCGCTGAAAGCGCGATTCACCGTTGGTGCTGAATCGCGCTTTCAGCGCTTAGATGCCATGAAGGGTTGTAAAGCGTGGGCAAAACGGGCACACGATTGTGATTATGAAAAAGAACACAACCCTTCATGGGCAGAACGAGCGTATCAATTTCAACGGTGCTGGCAATAGCAGAGCGATGGTGCGGAAGGTAGGGCTGGACGTGGAGCTGCGGGCGGTGGCGGTCGCGATCCAGTGCGGGCGCGGTGTGATTGGGCCGGCAGCGAAGTGGACTCGCGAGCAATTGATCGAGTGGGTAAAAGAGAAAACAGCGCGGGGCGAGGCGGTGTACACGGTGTATGAGAGTTGCGGGTTTGGTTACACCTTGCACGAGCAACTTTGTGCCGTCGGAGCGCGTTCGCTGGTCACCACACCGATGCGATTGAACCTGGAGCGGCGGAGAAAGAACGACCGGATGGATGCGCGGGAACTCTGTGTGCGGCTGTTGCGTTATCTGGATGGGCAACGGGAAGAGTTGCGCCCGATCCGCATTCCTTCGCGCGGGGAGCAACAGCGGCGGGAATTGGGGCGGCAACGGGAGTTTTGGAAGCGGGAGGTGCGCCGGCTAGAAAATCACGGGCGAGCGCTGCGGATCGAGCATGAGCACGA